>CAXYUI010000214.1:0-3765 GCA_964291975.1 uncultured Formivibrio sp.
AATATCGCTGCCGCAGATCGATACATCGCCGCCCACTGTATCGTCGGGATCTTCGGATGCGCCATCGGTGCCGGTCGCACCGCCATCGCCCAAGCCGCCGCTGGTCACCGTGCCATTGCCGCTGAAAACCGAATTCACCACGGTCAGTGGCGAGAGCAGGCTGTAGACAGCGCCGCCATACCAGGAGGTGTTGTTCTTGAAGGTGCTGCCGGAAATCGTGAGTGCGCTGCCAGTCCAAACCGCGACAGCGCCGCCGCCGCGACCGGCCGTATTGTTTTCAAACGTGCTGTTGATGATTTCGACCTTGGAGCGCCATTGCCCGGAAATCGCCCCGCCTATGCTTTCGGCTTCCATGGTTTGCGTGGCTGCGCCATTGATCATGCGCAGATTGCGCACCGACAGCGCGCTATTGCTTTTCACGATCAGGATGCGGTTCTTGCTGCCTCCGTTCAGCGTAATCCGTCCGCCGCCATCAATGACCGTAGTTTTACTCACGGTCAAAGATGCGTTCAGTGCAATCGAGACCGGACTGCCGCCGCAGGCAAACGTGATATGGCCACCAGCGCTCACCGCCTTGGCCAGCGCCGTTTCGGTACAACTTGCCGCCGTCCCGTCGCCGACCACGGTCTGACTGGTCGGCAAAGACCAGGCCGTTGGCGCTTCGCAGATCGCCAACCCGGAACCCATTGCGGATGCCGCGCTACTGGCCATCGAACTGGAAACGCTGCTGGATGTGCTGCTGGCGCTACTGGCGGAACTGGAACTCACGCTGGCCGCACTGGAACTGACACTGCTCGCCAAGGACGAACTGACGACACTGCTTGCGCCAGCAGAAGCGCTGGCCGCCGGATCGCTCGCACCGCCGCCGCAAGCCGAAAACAACGCACACAGCGCCACGGGGGGCAAAGTAAGGCAGCAGATTTTGCTCATTGCTTTTTGCCTCTTCCAAAACCCGCAGCACAAGGCTCCGGGGTTCATCTCAAAAATTTACTTCTGATAAGAACACTTGTTCGGATTGCCGCCCGGATCAGAGCCGAAAGCCGCTACCGTGCACGCAATGCTCTTGCCCGTGCCGACATACTTCGTCACCCACTTGCCCTTGCGGCCGAAAGCCGCCCAGCCCGTGCCGGATGAAACAGAGCAAGTTCCGCCCAGATCAGCGCACTTGGAAAAGCCGGTCGGGTAATCGCTGGTGCCCAGCAGGGTTGGGCTGACCGCAACCGGCGTCGGTGTACTGGTTGCCGACACTTTGGTCGGCGTGGGCGTGCTCGTTGCAGCGACCTTGGTCGGCGTGGGAGTGGCGGTGGCAGCGACCTTGGTGGGAGTCGGGGTGCTGCTTGCTGCAAGCTTGGTCGGCGCCACCGTAGGAATCAGCGTGGTCGTCGGTGTGGCGGTAACCGTAGCCGTGTCTTCACTGATGAAAGTCGCCACGCTTTGCGGATCGACCCAGAGCGTGCCCGCGCTATTACTGACCGCGACGCGACCGCCATAACCCACATTCAGCGTGGCGGAGGTGCTGTACTTCACAAACGCAGCCGGGCTGCCGCTTTGCAATTTGATATCCAGATTGCGGTGCGCCGTACCGGTATTCACGGCCACGATCACGATCTTGTTGTCGGGGCGCTTGTACGCGGTCACCGACACATCGGCATGCGGGGTTTCGGTCGCAAAAATCCGCACCGAGCCCGGACGCACAAAGCGCGCGTATTGCGACATGATGTAGCCGCGCTTGCTGACATTACCGTTTTCCAGCAACAGGCCGTAACTGCGGCGCACATACCACCAGACATAGGCGTTGTAATTGGCGACCATACTCTTGTGCAATTCGGTGCCCACATCCAGCGCCAGCGGCCAGGCATCACCGGAGTTTTTGCTTTCGGTGTAATGCTCCGTCATCCACAGCTCTTTGCCCTTTTGCCGCGCCAGCGGGTAATCCTTGGGCTGAACGCCATACAAATGGCCGCCAATAATGTCGACATGCGGCTCAGCCGAGGCGTTATTCAAAATTGGATCGGAATACTTGGTGATAAAGCCCAGCGATTCGGGCGCAATCACTTTCAGCGAGCCAAATTTTGAACCATGCGCAGCGAGGTAGGCGGCGAATTCATCGCCGGTCCAGTCGCACGATTCATAATCCGGATGCCAGTCGGGTTCGTTCTGGATCGAAACGGCATATAAAGACGCGCCGTTATTGGACATGTAATTGGCAAAATTAAGTAAATGGGTCGTGTAATCGCCGTAATATTGGGTCAATAATTTGCCGCCACTGATCAGGCTCTTATTCGATTTCATATATGCGGGCGGCGTCCACGGCGTGGCAAACAAGATTGCGCCCAATTCCTTGGCGCGCTTGGCCGCGGCCACCTGAATTTTCCAATTCGCCGAATCCGGATCAATGCGCATGCGCATGATGGATAGACCAAGCTGCCCTTCTCCACTGCCATAGGCGGTATTGACCTGCGTCGTGGTCAAGTCGTTAATCCAGCCCGGCGCATTCATGCCACCAAAACCGCGCACGGACTGGTAATACGCCGCCGGATTGATGGTGACATTTTCAGCCATCGCCTCAACGCCTATCAGCATGACACCAGCTAGCGCCAGCGTTTTAAAAACATCTTTCAAAGCAAACATGTTTTCTTATCCTTTAATAAACCCAATTAGTCAATTTTATTGCCACAAACAGCGCATCAAAAAATGTAAAAATGCGACACAATACTAACAACACATTTCAGAAATAACACCCACAAGCGATGAACGATCCAAAACAAATGACAAACGGAATCCATCAAAAACATCAAATGCTTATGAATAAAACAATCAGCGATTAAGCCATCAACCGGTTAACCATTAAAAAAATTAAACACAAAAAAAGCAGCCTTTGGGCTGCCTTTTAAACGAAATAATCAATTACTGCACCAGCGTCGTTATACTCTGCGCCGGTAAATTGATCGTCAAATTGCCATTACTGACGGCAATCGCGGAAAGCTGCGCAAAACTGCTGCTGGCCGTGGTCTGGTACGGGGTCAGGCTGGTCACGGTCTGGTTCTTGATCTGCACCGGCAAACTGACTGCGCTGTTGTTGCTATTGATCAGCACCAGCACTTGGCGACCACTGCCCGCATAGGCTGACAGGTACACGCCGCTCACGGGTTGACTGGTGGCGGCAACGCGCTGGTAACCCGGGCGGACATAGCGCGCAAAGTGCTTGAGCGCGAGGCCAAAGTAAGTCGGCTGGTTGCTGGTATCGATCAAACCGGTCGGCGTGCTGTCGTTCGAGTTCACCAGCCACCACCAGACATAGGCGTTGTACTGGCCCAGCGTCATGGTGTCATGCACTTCTTTCGCCGCCGCAATCGCGTCGGCGAGATTGGTTTTCCACGAAGTCGCTGAACTCGATTTCGCCGTCGAATCGAGAAAATGCTCGGTCATCCAGACTTCCTTGCCCTGGGCTTTGGCAAGCTCCGGATACAGCGGCGCGCCGCCATACAGATGCCCGCCAACAATACCGACATTGGCGCTGGCGCTCGCGTCGCCCAGCACCGTATCGGTCATCGGAATCGAGGCATAGAAGGATTCCGGCAGCATCAGTTTCACGCTCGTACCGCTGATCACCGTGGCGCCATGGCTGGCCGTCCAGGCGCGGATCTGCTCGGCGGTCCACAGGCAGGATTCATAATCCTGCGGATCCCAGTCAGGCTCGTTTTGCAGCGAAATCGCATACAGGTTCACGCCTTTTTGCGCCGCGTAATTGATGTAGGCCTTCAG
>CAXYUI010000215.1:0-3750 GCA_964291975.1 uncultured Formivibrio sp.
AAAAACGCAGCCAAAGGCGCTCAATCCTCTTGTCGCATTTCCGACAGCGCCTTTTCCACCCACCGTCACCTTCCCGCGCCACCCACTCACAAACCCTTGTTTTTAAACGCCTTAAAACAAAAAACACCTCATTCACGCCTGTTTGAAATCCGACAATTTTTGCGAAAAACCGCCCTTTCCTCAGGTCTGAAAATCCTCTTTTTGTGTGCCATCAAGAAACCTTTTTCTCGAGGTGGTTTTACCTGTAAGCCCTGCACGCTTGCTCGCTAGAATGTCCGGCTTTTTTTGAAAAATCCGGTTTACCGCAAGGGTTGCAGAGAACATGGAAAGACAGAGCTGGTTGCAGGGCACACTGTATAGCCCGAAATTTGAACAGGATAGCTGCGGCTTCGGCCTGATTACCCAAATGGACGACAAGCCTTCGCATTGGCTTGTTTCGACGGCGATTGAATCGCTGGCTCGCCTGACCCACCGTGGCGCAGTCGCCGCCGATGGCAAATCGGGCGACGGTTGCGGACTCTTGTTTCGCAAGCCCGACGGCTTTTTGCGCGCCGTGGCTCTGGAGGCCGGCTTTACCATTGCTGACCGTTATGCCGCCGGCCTGGTTTTCCACACTGGCGACGAATCGCTCGCCCATCTGAAATCCGCCATTGAAGCGCAAGGCCTGATCTTCGCCGGCCTGCGCGTCGTGCCGACCAATGTCGAAGCTTGCGGCGAATACGCCCTCAAGACGCTGCCGCTGTTCAAACAGGTGTTCGTGAACTGCCCGGCCGATCTGGACGATCAGGCTTTCGAGCGCAAGCTCTATACCGCGCGCCGTCTGGCCGAAAAAGCCAATGCCGCCGATCCGGCTTTCTACCTGCCCACGCTGAATCCGCACGTCATTTCCTACAAGGGTCTGGTCACGCCGGAAAACCTGCCGGTGTTCTATCTCGACCTGGGCGATCCGCGCTTTGAATCTTCGCTCGCCGTCTATCACCAGCGCTTCTCGACCAATACCTGGCCGCAGTGGAAGCTGGCGCAGCCCTTCCGTTTCCTGGCGCACAACGGCGAAATCAACACCGTGTCCGGCAATCGTCTGTGGGCCAAGGCGCGCGAAGCCATCATGGAAACGCCGCATCTGGACATGGATGCCGTGCGTCCCATCGTGCAGACCAATGGTTCGGATTCGATGAGCCTGGACAATATGCTCGAAGGCCTGTTGATGGGCGGCATCGACATCTTCCGCGCCATGCGCATGCTGGTTCCGCCAGCCTGGCAGAACGTCAGCACCAATGATCGCGACCTGCGCGCTTTCTATGAATACAACTCGCTGCACATGGAACCGTGGGACGGCCCGGCCGGCATCGTCTGGACCAATGGCCGCTACGCGGGCTGCATGCTTGATCGCAACGGCCTGCGTCCGGCGCGTTATGTGATCACCAAGGACCGTCACCTGACCATCGCGTCCGAAATCGGCGTGTGGAATTACCAGCCGGAAGATGTGGTGAAGAAGGGCCGCGTCAAGCCGGGCCAGATCGTCGCTGCCGACCTGACCACGGGCGAGTTCCTCGATACCGAAACCATCGACAATCGCCTGAAGTCGGCCAATCCGTACCGCCAGTGGATCAAGCGCCACGCCATCCAGCTCGAAGAAAGCTGGGATCCGAGCGTGCTGCAAAAGTGGGATCCCGCGCAGCTGCTGACTTACCAGAAGCAGTTCCTGCTGACCTTTGAAGAGCGCGACCAGATCATCCGGGTGCTGGCCGAAGACGGTCAGGAAGCCATCGGTTCGATGGGCGACGACACGCCGATGGCGGTGCTCTCGCAAAAAGTGCGCTCGCCGTTCGACTTCCTGCGCCAACAGTTCGCGCAAGTCACCAACCCGCCAATCGACCCGATCCGCGAAGCGATTGTGATGTCGCTGAACACCTGCTTCGGTTCCGAGCGCAATGTGTTCCAGGAAGAGGAATACAACGCCAAGCGCATCGAAGTGCGCTCGCCGATTCTGTCGACAAAGAAGTTCAAGATTCTCACCGAACAAATCGATGCCGATTACCAGAGCCGCACTTTCGATCTGGCCTACAACCCGGCCGTGGAAAACCTGAAAGACGCCATCGTGCGTCTGCAGGGCGAAGTGGTGCGCGCGGTGAACGAAGACGGCGTGGTCATCGTGGTGCTGTCCGACCGCAATATCGCCCAGGGTCGTTTGCCGATTCACGCCCTGTTCGCCACCGGCGCGGTGCAGCATGCCCTCGTCAACGCCGGTTTGCGCTGCAAGACCAATATCATCGTGGCCACCGCCACCGCGCGCGATCCGCACCATTTCGCCTGCCTGATCGGCTATGGCGCGACCGCCGTTTATCCGTATCTGGCTTATCAGACCATCAAGGAACTGATCGATCTGGGCCAGGTCAGCTACGACCTGGAAAAAGCCAGCGCCAACTTCCGCAAGGGCATCGACAAGGGTCTGCACAAGATCCTGTCGAAAATGGGCATTTCCACCGTGGCCTCGTATCGCGGCTCGCAGCTGTTTGAAGCCGTTGGCATGCATGAAGAAGTGGTCGATCTGTGCCTGACCGGCACGACCTCGCGCATTGGCGGCGCTGACTTCGCCGATTTCGAGGCTGACCAGCAGCAGCTGAACAAGCTCGCTTTCAACCCGATGCGCCCGATCCAGCAAGGCGGCCTGTTGAAATACGTCCACGGCGAGGAATACCACGCCTACAACCCGGACGTGGTGATGCAGCTGCAAAAAGCGGTGCAAGGCGGCGATTATGCCGAGTACCAAAAGTACGCCCGCATCGTGAACGAGCGCCCGGTCGCCATGCTGCGCGACCTGATGGCGCTGAAAATTGATCCGGCCAAATCGATTTCCATCGACGAAGTCGAACCGCTCGAAGCCATCCTCAAGCGCTTCGATTCCGCCGGTATGTCGCTGGGCGCGCTCAGCCCGGAAGCGCACGAAGCCATGGCCGAAGGCATGAACCGCCTGGGCGCGCGTTCGAACTCCGGCGAAGGCGGCGAAGATCCGGCGCGCTTTGGCACGGTGAAGATGTCCAAGATCAAGCAGGTGGCTTCCGGCCGCTTTGGCGTGACGCCGCACTATCTGGTCAACGCCGAAGTGCTGCAGATCAAGGTGGCGCAAGGCGCGAAGCCGGGCGAAGGCGGCCAGCTGCCGGGCGACAAGGTGTCCCCGCTGATCGCCAAGCTGCGTTGCTCCAAGCCGGGCATCAGCCTGATTTCGCCGCCGCCGCATCACGATATTTATTCGATTGAAGACCTGGCCCAGCTGATTTTCGACTTGAAGCAAGTCAATCCGCAGGCACTGGTGTCGGTCAAACTGGTGGCCGAACCGGGCGTCGGTACGATTGCCGCCGGGGTGGCCAAGGCCTACGCCGACCTGATCACCATTTCCGGCCACGACGGTGGTACGGGCGCTTCGCCGATTACTTCGGTCAAGTACGCGGGCACGCCGTTCGAACTCGGTCTGACCGAAGCCCAGCAAGTGCTGCGCGCCAACGGTCTGCGCGGTCGCGTTCGCATGCAGGCCGACGGTGGTCTCAAGACGGGTCTGGATGTGATCAAGGCAGCGCTGATGGGCGCGGAATCGTTCGGCTTTGGCACCGGCCCGATGGTGGCGCTGGGCTGCAAATTCCTGCGCATCTGCCACCTGAACAACTGCGCCACCGGCGTGGCCACGCAAGAAGTGAAGCTGCGCAGCAAGCACTTCATCGGCTTGCCGGAAATGATCATGAACTACTTCACTTT
>CAXYUI010000216.1:0-3747 GCA_964291975.1 uncultured Formivibrio sp.
AGATGTGGTTGAGCAGATCGTGGGCGATATCGAAGACGAATTCGATTACGACGAGCGCGAAGATAATCTTTTACAGGATCGGCGTGGCAATTGGCGGATCAAAGGCATTACGCCGATTGCGGATCTGAACGAAACGCTGCGCACCGATTTTTCCGATGAAGAATTCGATACCGTGGCCGGTTTGGTGATGAAGCATTTTGGCCATTTGCCTAAACGTGGCGAAGTGGTGCAAATCGGCCATTTACGCTGCCAGATTCTGCGTGCGGACAGTCGTCGTATTCATTCCATTTTGATTGAAGCCTTGCCGGAGCCCGAATCGCGGGAAAACGGATGAACGTCCTGAAATCATTGCGTATGCATGTGCTGCTGGCCGCCTGTGGGGCGGCCACGGTTTTTTCGTTTGCCCCGCTGGAGATTCCTGGCCTGATGTTTGCCGCGCTCGCCGTGCTTTTTTATGCCTGGCGTCGGGCGGGTAGTGCGCGGCAAGCTGGTGGCTATGGCTTTGCTTTTGGATTGGGCTACTTTTGCGCCAACGTGCACTGGGTGTACATCAGCATGCACCAGTTCGGCGGCATGCCCGCGCCGCTTGCCATGCTGTGCGTGCTCGCTTTCGCCGCTTATTTGGCGCTGTTTCCCGCGCTGGCTGGCTGGTTGTCGCGGCGATTGCCTTGCCCTGAGCGCTGGCGTCTTCCCTTGTTGATGCCCACGGGTTTTATTTTGAGCGAAGTTTTGCGCGGCAGCCTGTTTACCGGCTTTCCCTGGGCCAGCGTTGGTTCGAGTCAGGTCAGCCTGTTAGCGGGTTGGTGGCCGGTGCTCGGTGCGTATGGCGTGGGATTCCTGCTGGCGTTGGTCTCGGCGTTGTTGGTCTGGCGCTGGCGCATGGGTCTGCTGGCGCTGGTCGGCATCTGGCTTGCCGGTTTGGGCTTGAGCCTGATTGCCTGGACGCAGCCGATTGGTACGTTGGCGGTCAGTTTGGCTCAAGGGGGAATTCCCCAGTCCGAACGTTGGGATATGCGGCTTTATCAGCAGACTTTGCAGCGCTATTTCCAATTGACCGAGCAGGCGCGCGGAGAGCTGATCCTGCTGCCGGAAGCGGCGGTTCCCACCCTGTTGGCCGATACGCCGCCCGAATACCTTGAAGCAGTGCGCGCCAGCGCAGACCAGCGCAGCGCGCATTTGGTCACCGGTTTTATCACTGGCGACATGCAGCAGTACTTCAATAGCGTGATGACGCTGACTGGCGAACGGCAGACTTATAGCAAGCACCATCTGGTGCCCTTTGGCGAATTTGTGCCTGCGCAGTGGTTGTTTGGCTGGATGTACGATTTTATGCAGATGCCGATGTCTGGCTTTACGCGGGGTGACAAATTGCAGCCCGCGCTGCAATTGGGGTCGACCCGTCTGGGCGCGAATATCTGTTATGAGGATATTTTTGGCCATGAATTAAGTCGCAATGCGCGCGGCGCGACGCTGTTGGCCAATGTCAGCAATATGGCGTGGTTTGATGGATCGTGGGCGGCAGACCAGCATCTGCAAATGTCGAGGGCTCGCGCGCTCGAAAATGGACGCTGGATGATTCGCGCCACCAATACCGGCGCGACCGCCATCGTCGATCATCGTGGCCGCATTGTTGCGCGTCTGCCCGAACGCAGCCCCGGCGTGCTCGAAGGGGTGGTTGAAAATCGCACGGGCGTCACGCCCTATATGCGCTGGGGCGATCGGTTGATTCTGGGGATGCTGCTATTGGTTTGCGCGGGCGCGATTTTCATGGCGCGCCGCGCGCGCTGATTATTGCGACCAGGGCAGACCGGCGGCTTTCCAGCCGTTGAGGCGGCCGCGCTGCTGGTTTTCATCTTTGTCGCCTTCAAAGCCGTACAGGATGTTGAAGCACTCGCTGTAGCCATGCGCGGCGGCGAGCTCTGCGGCGGCGTGTGAGCGCACGCCTGAGCGGCAAAGAAACAGCACCACCGCTTGCGGATCGACCGAGTTGCGCAGCTGAGTCAGAAAATCTGGATTGTGTTCCATCAGTGGATAACGCAGCCATTCGATCTGCGTTGCGCCAGGCACAACGCCGACCCATTGCCATTCGGCATGGGTGCGCACATCAACAATCTTGGCATTGGGCAGGCCTTGCGCCAGTGCCCACGCTTCTTCTGGCGTGACTGCGCCGGAATAGGGCAGGCTGAGTTGTTCGGCGCGCAAGCGAGCTTGTTCCAGAATGTGTGCAAAGTGGCTCATGGGGTCTCCGTTATTGTGGTGAATCATGAGTAACATTCTAATCGCGCCCCACTGCGCTTTTGGAAGAATCCTGCGCACGTAATGGGTGCGCTATATTGCACCTTTGCACTTATATGGTGCAGCGCTGGGCGTGTGCTGTAGGGGAATGACTTGTGGCACAATGCTGAGCAGCGCACCGTGAGGGTGGCATGGTTTCTGCTTTAAGTTTTTGCAAGCGCAGGCCTTCGGGCCGGCACCCTTGTTCTTATCTATTCCAGGAGAGTCAGAATGGCGCCAGCCGACGTTATCAAGCTTATCCAGGAAAACGACATCAAGTTCGTTGACCTGCGTTTCACCGACACCCGCGGCAAAGAACAGCACGTAACCGTGCCGTCCCACGTGGTGGACGAAGAATGGTTCGAACATGGCCACGCCTTTGACGGCTCTTCGATCGCCGGCTGGAAGGGCATTCAAGCTTCCGACATGCTGTTGGCTCCGGATGCGAGCACGGCCAAGATCGACCCGTTCTTCGACGAACCGACCGTATTCATCACGTGCGACGTGATCGAGCCGTCCGACGGCAAGGGTTACGATCGCGATCCGCGTTCCATCGCCAAGCGCGCTGAAGCCTATCTGAAATCCACCGGCATTGGCGATACCGCCTACTTCGGCCCGGAACCTGAATTCTTCATCTTTGACAGCATCACCTGGCATGCCGACATGTCCGGCTGCTCGGTCAAGATCAACTCCGAAGAAGCGGCTTGGTCCACGTCCAAGGAATTCGATGGCGGCAACACCGGCCACCGTCCGATGGTCAAGGGCGGCTACTTCCCGGTTCCGCCGGTCGACAGCCACCAAGACATCCGCGCCACCATGGTGCTGATCTTGGAAGAGCTGGGCATCCCGGTTGAAGTGTTCCATCACGAAGTGGCAACGGCTGGTCAGAACGAAATCGGCACCCGCTTCAGCACCTTGGTTGAGCGCGCTGACTGGACCCAAACCATGAAGTATGTGATCCACAACGTGGCTCACCAGTACGGCAAGACCGCTACCTTCATGCCCAAGCCGATCGTGGGCGACAACGGCTCGGGCATGCACGTTCACCAGTCCATCTGGAAAGATGGCAAGAACATGTTTGCGGGCAACGGCTACGCCGGCCTGTCTGAAACCGCTCTGTACTACATCGGCGGTATCATCAAGCACGCCAAGGCACTGAACGCCATCTGCAACCCGGGCACCAACTCGTACAAGCGTTTGGTTCCGCACTACGAAGCTCCGGTGAAGCTGGCCTACTCGGCGCGTAACCGTTCTGCTTCGATCCGCATCCCGCACGTCGCTTCCGATAAGGGTCGTCGTATTGAGACCCGCTTCCCGGATCCGCTGGCTAACCCGTACCTGTGTTTTGCTGCGCTGATGATGGCCGGTCTGGATGGCATCCAGAACAAGATCCACCCGGGCGATCCGGCTGACAAGAACTTGTACGATCTGCCGCCGGAAGAAGACAAGCTGATCCCGACCGTCTGCGCTTCG
>CAXYUI010000217.1:0-3708 GCA_964291975.1 uncultured Formivibrio sp.
GGAAACTCTGAATAAGTCAACGAGAAGGTGCAGGACAAGGAGCCCGGAGCGCAGAAACCGCAGTGTATGTGGATATACATGAGGATTTCGAGCACCGCGCGACGCAGTAATGCGCCTTTGCAGTACTTATTCAGAGCTTTCTTAGAACTGGTAACCCAGCGTCACCCTGGCGCTACGCGCCATGCCCGGCGTAGCAAAAGCCGGATACATGCCTTCGTAGTAGGCCTTATCAAAGAGGTTGTAGACATTGAGCTGCACGCTGTACTGGCGGTGTTGCCATTCCAGCGAAGCGTCCCAACGATAGAAAGCCGGCAGATAACGGCTATTGGTCAGCGTGCTCGAAGTCGTGCGCTCCGCATAACGCTTGCCCAATCCGTACACGCCAAAGCCGCCCTTCAGACCTGGAATCATTTCGTAGGTCGTCCACAGATTAGCGGTGAAGTCCGGCGTATTCGGCGGTACCTTGCCGACGTTGTTGATACCCGGCGCAGATTCGTCGATACGGGCGCGGAAACGCGCATAGCCAGCGAACACCTGCCATTTTTCGGTCACGCGGCCGGCCAGCTCCAGCTCCACGCCGTCGGTGTGGCGGCGACCGGAGAGCAGATACTGCGTGGGATTGTCAGCAATATCGGTCTGGCGCTCGTTGGTTTTCTCGGAGCGGAATACCGTGGTATTCACATTGAGATCGCCATCGAGCAGCTCCCATTTGGCGCCCACCTCGATATTGCGGTTCTTTTCTGGCGGAGTATTTTCGCCGAGCGCATCAATCGAATAGGACTCGGCCGACGGGTTAAACGAAGTCCCGTACGAGAAATGGTAAGACTGCTTGCTGGTCGGCTGATAAATCAGACCCGAGCGCCAGCTCCAGATACGGTCTTCGCGTTCGCGCGGCGTCACCGCGCCCGTATTCAGGTTCACCGAGGTGCTGTCGGTCTTGAACAAATCCCAGCGCGCGCCCAGCAGCACTTTCCACTGCGGATTCAGGCTGATCAGGTCGTTCAGATACACGCCCAGCGTATCGGCCTTCATGTTTGCGATGCTGGTATCGGTCAGCGCGCCGCAACTGATATTCGCGTAAGGATTTTGCGAGCCGATGGTGCTCGACGGATAGGAACAAGACTGGCTGCGGCCATGCGTTTCCAGTTTCTCGCGCATCAGCTCAACGCCGGTCTGGATCTGGTGACGCAGACTCCCGGTATCAAAGCGGTTCTGGTAATCGGTCTGGTTGGCGTAGATTTCCTGATCGCGCCAGCGCAGCTTGCGCGAGCCGGTCAACCCCGTGCTGTCGTTGATGACCGTTGTGCCTCTGGCCAGACCCGGCGCGGTCGCCCGTAGATCGGCCGTGTAACTACCGATGCGCGTGGCATTGCGCAAAGTGCCGCCACCATCGAGCTTGTGGATGATTTCAACGGTGCCGACATTGTTTTCGTTGTTCTCGGAATCGGCCTTGTTGTAGCCAAAGAACTGGTCGGTGACCGTCAGCGGTGTATTGCCAAAAAAAGGCACGCCGTAATCGGGCACATTGTTTTCGCGGTAATGCAGGAAGGAATAAGTCACCTCGGTCTGCTCGCCGATCCCGGTCTTCAGCGCCAGCTGCGCGCCCTGGCGGTTCTGCTCGGCGCCTTCGCGATAACTGCCGGCTTCCTGCTTCATCACCGTCAGGCGCAGCGCTTCGTTCTGACCGACCACCTTGTTCAGATCGACTTCGCCGCGATAGTAATCGTGCGTGCCCGCCGAGAGCTTCACCTCGCCGCCATCGGCGTTATACGGGGTCTTGCTGACTTGGCTGACTACGCCGCCGGTCGAGCCGCGACCGAACAGCATCGAGGCCGAACCGCGCAGCACTTCGAGCCGGTCGACCGCAAAGGTATCGCGGTTGTACTGCGCCGCATCGCGGAAATTGTCGAGATAAATGTCGTTCGAAGCGGAAAAGCCACGAATCATGATGCCGTCGCCGCTATTGCCGCCTTCGGAGGCATTGAACGTGATCCCCGGCGCATTGCGCAGCGCATCGCGCAGCGCGTTGGCATCCTGATCGTTGAGCAGGTTACGGGTAATCGTGGTCAGCGCCTGCGGCACATCGCGCGGGTCTTGCTTGAATTTGCCGACTTTGGTCGTCGGCGCGGTATAGCTATTGGCCGAAGAATCCGGGTCTTTCTGTGCCTTGTCGGCAATAACCTGAACCTCTTTCAATTGCACCGGCTCAGCGGCAATCGCCACAGAACTCGCCAACAGCGCAGCGGCTGGCAGTTTCTTGGCAAAGCTTTGAATCAGCGTGGATTTTTTATTGATCTCGCGCACGACATTTCTCCAGTGGTGGTGGATGCCATGCTGCGTCGCAAGGTGCAACAGATGCGCGTGCGCTAGCCTGCCCGTCTGGCCGACTCGTCACCTCGTTCTCCGTGGTCCCTGCGCCGTCAGCAGCGGGCAGTGGTCATTTTTTGTAATGGGTACTGCAAAAGAATCCCCCGTCTGCGCGAGGGTTTCAGTGCCCGGAGGGATGCTTGCCCCTCCGGTACGCTTACTGCGCTTTGGTCAGTAAACCAATGCGGGTAATACCGGCATTGCGCGCGGCAGACATGCTTTGCGCAATGAAATCGTATTTCACGTTTTTGTCGGCGATCAGATGCAACTCGGTCTGCGGATTGGCCGCATAAGCCGCCGCGAAACGCCCAGCCAGATCGGCAGTCGGCGCGGTTTCGGTTTCCCACAGCGCCTGCCCTTCAGCGGTCACCGTCAAACGAATCACCGCCGGCGGTTGCTGCACGGTATCGGCCTTGGCTTGCGGCAAATCGACGCGCAGCGAGTTGGTCAGCACCGGCGCGGTGACGATAAACACCACGAGCAGCACCAGCATCACATCGACCAGCGGCGTGGTATTGATTTCCGCCATCGGCGCGGATTCGCCGCCACCAAAACTACCGAACGCCATGATGATCCTCCGTCAGCAACTGGGCATGCAGATCGTGGGCAAAGCCGTCGAGCTCCTGCGCCAGCGCGCGGTTGGCGCGAACGAAAGCGTTGTAGGCGACGACCGCCGGGATCGCGACCGCCAAGCCGGCCGCAGTCGCTACCAGCGCTTCACCAATCGGACCGGCCACCGTACCGAGCGAGGCGTCGCCCTTGGCGGCAATACCGAGCAGCGCGTGGTAAATGCCCCAGACCGTGCCGAAAAGACCAATAAACGGCGAGATCGAACCCACAGTCGCCAGCCAGGTCAGACCGCGCCCCAGCCGCGCGTTTTCCTGAGCCAGCCGCGTGCGCAGCGTGCGCACCAGAAAATCATCCAGGGACAAAGCCTTGGCCAAGCCGCCGCCTTGCTGGCTGCGGTAATGCTGCAAACCTTCCCAGCCGGCTCGCGCCAGCACAGCCGCCGGCGCGCGCAACGATTGGGTGAGCTCAGAAGCGGCCTGCCAGTTTTCCATCTGCCAGAAGCGCGTCAGGAAATGACGCTGGCCGCGACGGATCTGCCACAGAAGCTTGCTGCGCATCAGAATCAAACACCAACTCACCACTGACATCAGCAGCAACAGTCCGAACGTGGACAACAGAACCGGATCGCCCGAGTTCAGCACCAGAGAAATATCCATCTCAACCTCTTAAAGCAAAAGAAATAGGGACTTGCACGACGCCAGCCACAGCCTGTTCGCCACGGCGCGCCGGCGCGAAACGCCAGCCGCGCTCAACCGTGCGGCGGGCGGCTTC
>CAXYUI010000218.1:0-3677 GCA_964291975.1 uncultured Formivibrio sp.
CGGCGTAATCGGTCGAATCGTAGTGCTGCTCAAAGCTCACCGAAGCCGTCTGAGCGCCGGTCAACTCGATCTGGATATTACTGACCGAAATCTGGATCGGATACTTCTTGTCCAGCCGCTGTTTACGGAAGGGTTCCCAATCGGTGCGATCACGCCCCAGCGGCGGCACAAAGCGACTGGAATAGCTGGCGCGATAGGCTTCGAAATCTTTGCTGATCCAAGATTCCAGCCAACTTTTGATCCGGGTTTCAATGGCGCGATTTTCTGCTGCGCTGGCATCAGCCTTGATCGGCTGCGCCGTCACCACTGCGGGTGCAGCCTTGACCGGCGCGGCCGGCTTGGGTCGCTGTGCACGCTCGGCCAGCGCGGCTTCACGATCAAGCTGAATCTGCGCAACGCCATCGAGCGCGCAGGTCACGGCCTCATCACTCGCCTGATCGTCATTACCCGCAGCCGGCGCGGTATTTTCCAGCGGCGCGAGTTTCAACGCCGGCAAGAGCCGGTGGGAATTGGCCAGACTCTGCGTTTGCGCGATCAAAAGATCGTGCTCGGCGCGCACCACAGCGCGACGGGCTTCAAAGTATTCGTTTTCGGTATCGAGCAAATCGAGCAAGGTGCGCTGGCCGATATCGAACTGGCTGCGGTAAGCTTCGCGCGCTTTTTCCGTGGATAGCGCGTGCAGTTGCAAATGCAGCAACTGATCGCGGTTGCGGCGAACTTCGTTGTTGGCAATGCGGGTGGTCTGGCGCAAATCGCGGCACACCTTGTCACGCAGATCGTAATTGGCATTGAGCTGTTCAATATATTGCCGGCCGCGCGCGATATCGCCGCCGCCTTTGAACAGGTTGTAATTGAGCACCAGTTGCACCACGCCCTTGTTGTACCCGCCCTCAACGCCATTGGTATTGCGATCTACGCTTTGCGAGGCACGCAATTCCAGATTGGGCCACAGGCTGGCATCTTTGCTGCGAGCCTCGGCGCGCGCGGCGCGAATGCCGGCTACCGCCGCCTGGAAAGACGGATTGAACCGAATTTGCTCGGATGAAATTGGAGAATCAACAGAAACGGCCTCATCCAGGGACGGCGCATCGGCCAGTGTTTTGGCTGGCTGCACGCCAACCAAGCGCTCGTAGCGCGCGCTGACATCGTGCAGATTGGCCGCTTCAGTCAGCCAGTTGGATTCGGCCAGCGCCAGCCGGCCGGTGGCCTGCTCCAGATCAACCCGACGGCCAACGCCGGCAGCGACGCGCTCTTCGATCTGATCATAAAGCTCTTTGTGCGTGGCCCAGTTTTCGCGCGCCAGCGCCACTAAACGACGGTAGCGCAACACGTCCTGATAAGCGCGCACGGTTTCCAGCGCAATCGCATCGGACGTAGCGAGCAAATCGTAATAGCGCGCCTGGCGGGTGTAGCTGGCGCGACGCACTTCATTACGCGTGGCAAAACCGTCAAACAGCATCTGGCGCAATTCCAGCGAAGCGCCCGGATGGTTGTAACTGGTGGCATTGGTGCTGGGCGAATCGTAGCGTTCGCGGCCAATGTAAGCCTGGGCATCCACGCGCGGATAGTAGCCCGCTTGCGCAGCGTCGGTGTCGTGGCCTGCGGCCTGGTAGAGCCGCCATTTGGACAAAACTTCGGGATGGCGCAGAATGGCTTCCTGTACGGCATCACGCACATTCTGCGGATTGGCCCAAGCCGGCAGCGCAAGCAAAGCGCACAGCACGCCAATCCATTGTTTGATCTTCATATCCA
This sequence comes from uncultured Formivibrio sp., assembly GCA_964291975.1. Lineage (GTDB taxonomy): Bacteria > Pseudomonadota > Gammaproteobacteria > Burkholderiales > Chitinibacteraceae > CAXYUI01. Next base: position 1,753 of record CAXYUI010000218.1, read on the forward strand.
GAGGTCTCCGCCAGGTCTTTGCAACCGGCTTTTTGGCCGGCGAATATTATAAATATCTTATTAACTCAAGTGCTTACGCAACAAAGCTTACGATTATGCCAAAAAAAATGGTTACAGAAAGGTTTTGTTGTTCTATTGACGAGCAATGCGCCTGAGAAATATTTACGCCCTTTTTCTGATCGCCGGCCTGTTTGCCACGGTACGCGCCTGGGATTTCGACGCCCTGCGCGTCTTGGTGGCGCGCCAATATGGCAGCCAGGCCGAGCGCACCGTGCAGGACTGGCAAAGCCTGCTTGCCAATGCCGCTGCGCGTAGCGAGCCGGAAAAGCTCGAACGCATCAATGCTTTTTTCAATCGCCGCATCCGTTACGAAGAAGACCAGAAAGTCTGGAACACCGTCGATTACTGGGCCACGCCACTGGAATTCATCGGCCGCGGTCAGGGCGATTGCGAAGACTATGTGATCTCCAAATACTTCAGCTTGCGCCAGTTGGGCGTAGCCACACAAAAACTGCGCATCACTTATGTCAGCGCGCGCATCGGCGGATCGTCAAGCCGCGTGACGCAAGCGCATATGGTGCTGACTTACTACGAAACGCCCGATGCCGAACCCTTGGTGCTCGACAATCTGATCAACAGCATTTTGCCGGCCTCGCGCCGCTCCGATCTCACCCCGGTCTACAGCTTCAATAGCGAAGGACTCTTCGTTGGCAATACCGTCGCACCGATCGAACGCTTGTCGCGCTGGAAAGACCTGCTCCTGAAAATGAAATCCGAAGGCATGGAACCATGAAAACCGTTTCGCTTTTCCGCCTGCTGTGGGCGGGCATTCTGATGCTGACTGTACTGGTGTTCTCGATCAGCTTTCTGACCAATCTTTATATGGCGCGTTCGTATCTGGAGCAGCAGCTCTACGCCCAGAGCAACGACAACGCCAACGCGCTGGCCATTTCACTGTCGCAACAGGCTAAGGACGATGCGACCATCGAGCTGCAAATCAGCGCGCTCTTTGACAGCGGCCACTTCCAGCTGGCGCGCTACCGCGATCAGAGCGGCCGCACCGTGGTCGAGCGCGTCAACACCATCGAAGCGGGCGATGCGCCGCAATGGTTCGCGCGGCTTTTCCCGATTGAAGTCAAACCGGCCATCGCGCTGGTTTCCGATGGCTGGAAGCAAGCTGGCGAAGTCACCCTGATCGCGCACAGCCGCTTTGCTTACCAATCGCTGTGGCAAGGCAGCCTGCGGCTTCTGGTCTGGATGACGCTGGCGGGTCTTGCCGCCGGCCTGATTGCCAGCCGTCTGCTGCGCTGGCTGCGCCAACCGATCAACCGCATGGTCGAACAAGCGCGCGCTATCACCGAGCGCCGTTTTCTGACCCTGCCCGAGCCGCGCATCACTGAACTGGGCAAAGTCACGCGCGCGATGAACAGCATGGTCGAGCGCGTGCGCGCCATGTTCGACGAGCAGGCCGAACGCATCGCCCAATTGCGCAGCGACGCCAACCGCGATGCGCTGACCGGCTTGGCCAATCGCAGCTTCTTCAATGGCCGCTTGCAACAAGCACTGAACGAAGAAGATGCGCCGCCCGCCGGCGCGCTGTTTATCGTCCGCCTTAATGACCTGAGCGGGCTGAACCGCCGACAAGGCCGCGAAGCGGCCGACCTGCTGTTGCAAGAAGCCGCGCGACAACTGGCCAGCCAGGCTGAGGCCTATCCGGAAGCGCTGGCGGCGCGCCTCAATGGCGCGGACTTTGCCCTGCTCGCGCCCGCGCTGGACGAAGACGAAGCTGCCAGCGCCGCGACCCGACTGATCGATTCGTTCGGCAATCTGCACCGGCGCGGTCTCACCGACGATCCACGCGCCTCCGTTTGCGGCTGGACACTCTACCGACAAGCCCAAGCCGCCAGCAGCGTGCTGGCGCGCTG
>CAXYUI010000219.1:0-3667 GCA_964291975.1 uncultured Formivibrio sp.
ATGGCGAGCGCAATCCACAGCGAACGGGTCTTAAGCGAGAGCAGCGAGCGCGTCATCGAAACGAGCGAACTGGCCGTTGCTGCCAAGTTGCCCAGCAAGGCGAAATGCACGGCATAAGCAATACATTCGCCCGTCATATAAAGCTTGAAGTGGCGATCGCTCTTTTGCAGAAAAGAGCCCACGCCCAGGACAAAAGCCGCATAGCCCACGATCTGGGCCAGAGAAAAGTAATTCGACATTGGTACAGCCTGAAAAAGCCAAGCCCCAGTAACGGGGCTTAGCTGATTGACCTCACCCACTCGCGCAGCGAGGCTCCGCTCAAGGAGGGGACGGGAGGGGTGGGAATAAAACAAGGGCTGCGAGCTGGAAATCCATATTTCGACCTCGGCTTTGCCGAGGTCTTGAATAGCTCGCATAGGCACTGTGCAGCCGAAAAAGCCCCGCAAGCGGGGCTTTGAGCAGCGCAGGCCGCAGATTACAGCGCAGCGATCACCGCGTCACCCATCTCGGTACACGAAACGCGGCGGGTACCCTCTTCATAGATGTCGCCGGTACGCAGGCCAGAAGCCAGCACCTTCTTCACCGCATTTTCGATGCGGGTGGCGGCGGTTTCGTTGGCGAAGGTGTAACGCAGCATCATTGCCACCGACAGGATCATCGCCAGCGGGTTGGCGAGGTTCTTGCCAGCGATGTCCGGTGCAGAACCGTGGCAAGGCTCGTACATGCCCTTATTGTTTTCATCCAGGGACGCCGACGGCAGCATGCCGATGGAACCTGTCAGCATCGAAGCTTCATCCGAGAGGATGTCGCCAAAGATGTTGCCAGTCACGACCACGTCGAACTGTTTCGGCGCACGAACCAGCTGCATCGCGCAGTTGTCGACCAGCATGTGGCTGAGTTCGACATCCGGGTATTCCTTGGATACTTCGATCACCACATCGCGCCACAGCTGGGTGGTTTCGAGCACGTTCATCTTGTCGACCGAGCAGACCTTCTTGTTGCGCTTTTGTGCGGACTTGAAAGCCACATGGGCGATGCGACGGATTTCATCTTCGTTGTAAATCATGGTGTTGCGGCCAACGCGCTTGCCATCTTCAACGGAGATGCCGCGCGGCTCGCCGAAGTAGATGTCTCCGGTCAGTTCACGCACGATCATGATGTCCAGACCCGACACGATTTCCGGCTTGAGCGACGATGCGTTCGCGAGTTCCGGGTACAGCACGGCCGGACGCAGGTTGGCGAAGAGGTTCAGATCCTTGCGGATGCCCAAGAGGCCACGTTCCGGGCGTTGCGGGCGGGGGAGCACGTCCCACTTCGGGCCACCGACGGCAGCGAGCAGAACGGCATCGGCTTCGCGAGCGAGCTTTTGCGTGGATTCCGGATACGGCGAACCCGTGGCATCAACGGCGCAACCGCCAAGCAGACCTTCGGTCAGCTCGATATCCATGCCTTCTTTCTTGAACACATCCAACACGCGCAGCGCTTGCGCCATGATTTCCGGACCAATGCCATCACCCGGCAAATAACAAACCTTCATGTTTTTCCCTTTTTCAATTAAACAATTTTTGAGCTGCACCCTGCATCTGATGCCGCCCGCCTTATCTTGCTGATTCAGCCCGGAACGAGGCCAGAATCTGATCGGTCACCGCACTGGTTTGCGCGGCCGAGAGTGCATCACCGGGGCACATTGCCAAGCCATTCAGATCGTCGACCATGCTTTGGATAAACGGCTGCTGCACATGCGCCGGATTAGGGATCGCGATTTCCTGAACGCCTGCTGTGGTCACCAGTCGCAAAGGCGTATCAGCAAAGAATTCAAACTCGATCCGCCCCCGCGTGCCGGTAATCTCCACCCGGTCTTGCTCGTCGTGGCCGACATAGCACCAAAGACCCACGCCGCTGACACCGCTGGCATGACGCCAACTCGCCACTACCGTGTCTTCAACCGCATAAAGCCCGCCACGGTTGCTGGCCAGCCCGCTCACATCCTGAATGGCACCAAACCAGTAGGCCAGCATATCCAGCACATGCACGCCCATATCCAGAAACTTGCCACCACCGGCGATCTCAGGCTTTAAACGCCAAGGTAAGGTCGCCGGATCCAGCTCGGCCTGCGCTGGCTTTTGCCTTTGCAGAATGCTCACGGTGCAAACCGTTCCGATAGCGCCGGAATCGAGCCATTGCTTGACCTGCAAAAACCGGGGCATGGCGCGGCGATAAAAAGCCACAAACAAGCGCACATTGGCCTTCTGGCAAGCGGCAATCACTTCGCAGCATTGGGCATAATCGAGCGCCATCGGCTTTTCGACATACACATGCTTGCCAGCTGCCGCAGCCGCGATGGCCAGTGTTTTGTGCTCGGCCGGCGGCGTGGCGATATACACGGCATCGATCTCGGGATCGGCCAGCAAAGTCGCCACATCGGGATACACCCGTGGCACACCATGACGCTCGGCATAGGACTGCGCCCGCGTCAAAGTCCGGCTGGTTACGCCCAGCAAAGTGGAATGGGTCGACTTGTAAAAGCCCGGCCCGCTTTTCACCTCAGTGACATCACCGCAACCGATCATGCCCCAACGTATGGTTTTCATGCCTGCCCCGATGCTCAGAATCAAAAACGAGGGGGAGATTTTCCCCCTCGACGACTTCATCAAGCGAACAACCAGGGTTGCGCCGCCTTGTGCTTGGTTTCAAACGCCTTGATTTCCTCGGCATGCACCAAGGTCAGGCCGATATCGTCGAGACCATTGAGCAGGCAATGCTTGCGGTGCTCGGTGATGTCGAACTTGAAGCTGAAACCAGACGGGGTAGTCACGGTTTGCGCTTCAAGGTTCACGTCCAGCTTGTAGCCTTCGGTCGCTTCGCATTCCTTGAACAGGCGATCCACGATCTCGGCATCGGCCACGATAGGCAGGATCGAGTTCTTGTAGCAGTTGCTGAAGAAGATGTCGGCGAACGACGGGGCGATGATCACGCGAAAGCCGTAATCTTCAATCGCCCACGGGGCGTGTTCACGCGAAGAGCCGCAACCGAAGTTGTCGCGAGCGATCAGCACTTGCGCGCCTTGATAGCGCGGCAGGTTCAGCGCGAATTCAGGACGCTTCGGGCGGTTGGTGCAATCCATGCCCGGCTCGCCGTAATCGGCATAACGCCATTCGTCGAACAGATAAGGGCCAAAGCCCGAGCGCTTGATCGACTTCAGAAATTGCTTCGGGATGATCGCGTCGGTGTCGATATTGGCGCGGTCAATCGGGCAAACGAGGCCGTTGAGTTGGGTAAAAGCTTTCATCGGTTCTCTCCTTTAGACCTTGCGGATATCAACGAAATGGCCAGCAATCGCAGCGGCTGCGGCCATGGCCGGGCTGACGAGGTGGGTGCGGCCACCCGGGCCTTGGCGGCCTTCGAAGTTGCGGTTGGAAGTCGAAGCGCAACGCTCGCCAGCGGAAAGACGGTCGGCATTCATCGCCAGACACATCGAGCAACCCGGCTCACGCCACTCGAAACCGGCTTCGATAAAGATCTTGTCCAGACCTTCCGCTTCGGCCTGGCGCTTGACGATGCCGGAACCCGGCACGACCAGCGCCAGTTTCACATTGGCGGCAACCTTCTTGCCCTTGGCCACCGCAGCGGCAGCACGCATGTCTTCGATGCGGCTGTTGGTGCACGA
>CAXYUI010000220.1:0-3654 GCA_964291975.1 uncultured Formivibrio sp.
GGGTTTTTCGCTGTGCGCCAACGCCAAGCCTTTTTCGGCGTCTTCGGCTTCGATCACCACATAGCCGGCCGAACGCAAGACCTTGCGGAACATGGCGAGCACCGTGGCGGAATCGTCGATCACCAGCACGCGCGTGCCTTCGCACGCATTGACGCGCGGATGCATGCGGCGTTCTTCATGAGGCAGTTCGATATCGGTTGGCGTGGCGCTGATGTCATTTTTTTCTTCGCGCCCGAATAGTTTTTCCCAGAAAGCCATAAGTATTTCCTTAAAAATAAAGCCCCGACGCAGCGGGGCTTGAGATTACAGCGCGGCCAGATCAATCTCGCCCACATTGTTCAAAACATGATCCGGACGATAAGGGAACTGCTCCATGAGGGTCGGCGTGGTTACACCAGACAGAACCAAAACGGTCGTCATGCCCGCTTCCATGCCGCCGACAATGTCGGTGTCCATCCGGTCGCCCACCATCACACAGTTTTCCGGATGTGCGCCGAGCTTGCGCGCGGCCAGCATCATCATCAACGAATTGGGTTTGCCAACGATATAAGGCTTTTTGCCGGTTGCGGCCGAGATCGCAGCGAGGAAAGTGCCGGCAGCCGGTTCCAGACCGCCTTCGACCGGGTCGATCATGTCCGGGTTGGTGCCGATGAACTTGGCGCCATGGTCGATAAAGCGCACGGCTTTTTTGAGCTGCTCGTAACCGAAGGTGGTCGATTTGGCGACGACCACATAATCCGGGTTCGATTCCGAAATCGAGAAGCCGACGTTGTAAAGCTCGTTAATCAGCCCGCCGCCGCCCACCACATAAGCGGTCGGATTCGGTTTGCGATTTTGGGCTTTGAGGAACATTGCGGTCGCCATGGCGGCGGTGATGAAATTGTCTTCGGTCAAGCCGTGTACGCCCAGGCTTTCGAGCTTGAGCTTGAGATCGAGCGGGGTTTGTTCGGCGTTATTGGTCAGGAACAGGAAGGGGGTTTTGCTTTCCAGCAGACGCTGCACAAAATCCTGCGCGCCCGGGATCAACTGCTTGCCGCGATAAATCACGCCATCCATGTCAGAAATAATGCTCTTGGCCATGCCGCTTACCTTGTTGTGTCGGTGAATGGGCGGATTCTAGCCTGAAGCTTTCAGTAGAGCCATTGATCGAAATGAAAAACGCCGCAAACCTGATGGCTTGCGGCGTTGTGTGGTGTGCGGCGAGGCTCAGGCCAGGGCTTTGAGCGCAGCGTCGTAATCCGGCTCTTGCTTGATTTCCGGAACGAGTTCCGCGTGGATGACCTTGTCGTTGGCGTCGAGCACCACCACGGCGCGAGCCGATACGCCAGCCAGCGGGCCGCCGGCGATTTCTACGCCATAGTCAGCCAGGAATTCACGGCCGCGCATGGTCGACAGCGTTACCACATTGTCGAGGCCTTCGGCGCCGCAGAAACGGGCTTGCGCAAACGGCAAGTCAGCCGAAATGCACAGCACCACGGTGTTGTTGAGCTTGGCAGCGGCTTCATTGAAGCGGCGCACCGATGCTGCGCAAACGCCGGTATCGATGCTCGGGAAAATGTTCAGAACTTTTTTCTTGCCGGCAAAAGAGGCCAGGGCCGCATCCGACAAATCTTTGGCAACCAGGGTAAATGCCTTGGCAGCATCGCCGGCTTTGGGGAAAGCGCCGTTGACCGGGATTGGGTTACCGCCGAGGGTGACTGTGCTCATGTATCTCTCCTTGTGGTTTGGGTAAAGCGAGCTTTCAATCTGCTGTCGGCCTGCCCAAAAAACAAGAGGCCGGCGCTGTGAATAATGCGCCGGCCTCGAACCGAATCAGTTATATGCCGCGTGGGCGGCGTAGTGATCAGTCAGCAAAAGCATCGCTCTGGGTGGCGGGCGCAGGCTTGGCCATGCGTGCCTTCCAGGCTGGGTAGTCGACCGTCAACAGTTTGGCCGGCCAGGTGCCGAACCAGGCATAGCCCGTGCGGCGCTCATGGGCGATGTCTTCGTAACGTGCAACGCGTTTGCTGTCGCGGTTGGCGAGCACCGGGCTGTTGTCGTTCAGATCGTGGAAGCGCGCCCACATCGGCGGTGCTTTCGGATCGTCGATGATGCGGCGGTCGGTGGTGGCGGTGTGGTACTGGTACTTGATCGGCGGGATATTGAAGGTTTCAACCCGCTTGCCGTGAATCTTGGAGCGTTCCAGCCAAGCCACGCCGCTTTCGATGGCGCGCACGACAGAAGGCGACGGATTCGGGATGCTCATCAGGTAACGCAGATTGGCCACGCTTTCCTGCGAAACGATAGACGGCAATTCGAAGCTGCGGCCTTGTGCCGGCTGCAGGGTCTTCGGATCGTACTGGCCACCCCAGCCGGTCAGCTCACCGTTTTGCACAATCTGCAAACGCAACAGGCATTCGTCACCGCGAACCACGGCGGCGGCGGCGCGCTCGGCGACATCGCTATCGATAAAGGTGAACGGCGTTTCGCGTGCGGCGATCTTGCGCAGCGTGTAGAGCACGCCCGAAGTCACTTCGTCAGCCATGGTGATGTAGGGGTGATACGTCTGCTTGCCCGGAACGGTGTGCGGCCAGCCGCCGCAAATGCCGATCTGTTGCGCGAAGATGTATTCCAGCCCCTTCATGCTGCCTGTGCGGTAGCGCTCTTCGCCGGTGCGCTCATAAGCGCCAGCGAGGTATTCCACTTGGGTGTAGATATTGCGATTGTCGAAACTGCCCGTTTCGTTTTGCTTGTCTTTGAGCAGCGCAGCTTTTTCTTCCGCGTTCAGAACGCGGGTCGGATCGCGGTTTTCGATCCAGCTGCCGTTGTTGCGCTGATAAAGCAAAATGTTGTTGGCAATTTCACGCACCTGTTGTGGCTGGTACTTGGCGTACTGGTCGCCATGCAGGCTGCGCCAGTGTTTGATGCCGTCGGAAAAGCCTTCCAGCGGCAGCGGTTCGGTGGCCTGGAAGGCCGCGCAGCCGCCCAGCAGTACGGCGATGCTCAAGAGCAAGGGTGAACGCACAAAGAGTCTCCTTATGGGTGGCATCGCGAGTTGGCGATGCCGGTCTCGATCCCGGATAGTCCGGCTTTAAAATGAAGTGCTTGAATTTTAAATGTTTTAAAATGTCAAGTGTTTTGTTATTTCTGTTGTATTTGCATCATACCAAGATGCAGGTCGCAAATCACGTAAGAAGGCGGCCTGATTGTGTAATTTGCTGAAAATGCAGATTTTTAATAAAGCCGTTTGAAGGGAGACTTGGCGTGCGTTCATTTTTGCGCGGTTTGGGCTCGATAAGCGCAAAAGCCGGGTTTGGGGCCGATTCTGGGGTGATTGCGGCAGGTGTTGGGGCGACGCTCGTAAATCGTGCACAAGCGGGTTTGCGCATCCAGATACAGGCAGTCGCCATTGGCGCGGCGCGCCAGCGTGAAGATGCTGTTCTTGAAATTGAAATGCTCGATGATGCGCGCCTTTTGCAAGCGCTTGGCGATCTGCTTGGGGTCTTCGCCCAGCTCGAATTCATCGACCACGCCGATTCGTACCAGATCGGTCAGTTTCACTTCAACCGGCATGGTGCAGCAGGTGGCTTGGCAGCTTTCGCACAGACCGTTGCGGTATTTCAGCCAGGTCTCCAGGCGAGCAAGATTGGAACAATGCTGGACGGGGTTCATGGC
>CAXYUI010000221.1:0-3613 GCA_964291975.1 uncultured Formivibrio sp.
CGGGGCAAGAAGAACAAACCACGCCAGAAACCGACGGCGGCAATCTGATTGCCAAGACCCATAGCCATATCAAGGCGGGCGGCCAGCCGCTGTGCCGATAAATGGACTTCGCGCGCTGGATTTTCCGGCGCGCGGATTGCGACAAAAAGGCAAGAAAAAATAGGGTCAGACCAAGGGTATCCGTATAATGCGCGAATTCGTTTTTTGCCTTTTCTTTCCATGAACACAGAATCAGGTTTTGACTTGCTGCGACTTGTTCCACACCTAAGCGACGATGCATTCGACTGGTTGGGTCTGGACAGCAAAGGGCATGTCATTTCTCGTGGCAGCGCCGCGATCAGCGAACTGCCCGCAGCCCGACGGGTGCATCTGATCGTGCCGGCGGGACAGCTTGCTGCGCATCAAATCACCTTGCCCCCCGGCGCAGGCCGGCATCAACAGTCTCTGGTGGAACAAGCGCTGGAAGACACATTGATTGGTCCGCGCTCGCACAGCCATATTGTTACCGCTGGCGCAGTTTGCGCCGGTCGACGCATCTGGGTGATCAATCGCGCCTGGCTGAAAACGCAACTTGATCTCTTGAGCTCGGCAGGTTTGGTCATTGATGCCGCTTACGCCGAGTACGATTTGCTCCCCGCAGAGCGTTACGCCATTACGGCGTCCGGATGTGTATTTCATGGCAAGGACGATACGCTGGGTGTTCTTGATGATGCTGCATTGCTGCATGAGCTCTATGGCGATGCAGCGCCTTTGCAGCTGGATGATGTCTATGCGCAAGGGCTGCATCCCAAGTCTTTTTCCTTGTTGACCGGTGAATTCCAGCCGCGCGACAACGTGCAATTTGCCTTGCGCCAATTCAAGCGCAGCGGTGTTCTGGTGCTGGCTCTTGCCGGAGTCTTGTTGCTTTCGGCAATTGTTCGCTGGCAGCAACTGGAAACCCGCGAAAAAGCGCTCAAAGCTGAAATCCGCCAAACCTTTGCCACGGCTTTTCCTGGCACACCGATTGTGATGGACCCGTATTTGCAGTGGGAATCGCGTCGTCGGGAATCGGGCAGCGGCGAAGGTTATGTGCGTGATGATCTCGATTTGATCGCCAGCCTCGCCAATACGCTGGGCGGCGATATTCACCCGCGCAGCATCGAATCGCGCGACGGCGCCATTCGCGTCCTGCTGACCGAAAGCGATGCCGCCAAAATTCGCGAGACCATGGAAAAATCGGGTCGACCGCATGAATTTGTTGCCGCCGAAGCGGGGTTCTCCCGCTTAGAAATTCGCCGCTCGGCACAACCCTGAGAGGCTCGCCATGAAAGAACAAATTCGCCAGTTTTGGCTCGCGCGTCCCGCACGTGAACAAAAAATCCTGCTCGCTTGGGCCGCGATTGTGATTCCGTCACTGATCTACTTCGGAATACTCGATCCTTTGATGAGTCGGATTCCGCAACTGCAACGCAATATCCCCAAACTCGAACGTGAGCTTTTTGCCATGCGCGCTGCGCCCAGCCAACCGGCTCGGGGAAGCAAAGCCGACCAAGGCGATTTACGTAGCGCGCTCTTTAAAGCGCTGGCCGCCCGGCAGCTGAACGCAGACTTGCGCACTCTGGGCCCCGAGCGCGCCGAATTGCGATTCCCGGCACAAAACATTGACGTGGCTTTGAATATGGCGAACTCGCTAAGAGCCGAAGCGAGCGCCCGCGTCGTCAGTATCAACATCAAGACCGATGCCCCTAATTCCCCGGTGCAGTTGACGATGGAGCTGGAACGTAAATGAGCAAACGGCGCAAATACCTGATTACCGGCGCAATCATTGTGGTTTTTTGTCTTTTCGCTCTGATTCGCCTACCGGCCTCGCTCTTGCTGAGCTATTTGCCGGCGCAATTGCGCATAGATGGCTGCGAAGGCACGCTCTGGTCTGGCCGCGCCACGGCGCTAGGCTTGGGCGGGCAGGCGCTGCAACAGAATCTGCATTGGCGATTTCTGCCATCCGCCCTGCTTTCCGGGCGCTTAGGCTGGGATGTGCGCGGCCAGTATCGTGATGCACCCAGCGGGATGACCGTACTGATCGGCGCGAAACAAATTGAGGTGCGCAATCTGGACTTGGTCATGCCACTGGAGCCTTTATTGGCACAAGACCCCAAACTCAAGGTCTTGCGTTTTGGCGGAGTGTTGCGCGTTTCCGCCCCTGTATTTACCAGCAGCAAACCTTATACGATCAATGCGCGCATTGAGAATTTTTTCTCTGCCCTGACCGCCAGCGCCGGCCCGCTGGGCAGCTATCGCATGACCCTCAATATGTTGCCCGATCGTTCTGGTGACTGGCAGCTCAGTCATACCGACGGGGTTCTCAATGTCAGCGGACAAGGGCGTATCGCGCAGGCTACAGGCTTGTCTGGCCAGATCAAACTGAGACCTGATGAAAATGCAGCAGCTTACTTGCAGACCATGCTCGCCATGCTGCCGCGCGCAGAGGACGCATACGTACTGAATTTGCCGATGAATTAAGGAATCAAGAGCTTTCTGGACGCAATTTGCTTGAGTGTCTACATTAGTAAGCACTGAATAAAACGCGAAAGGAAGTTCGGACATGAAGAAAATCCTACTCACTGCGGTGACCTTGCTCGCTGCTCAAGGGGTACTGGCTTTCGAAGTCGCCGTAGCCCCCCGCATCAGCACTCAAGGCATCGGACTCGATCTGGTGACAGGCATCAATGACCGCCTGAATCTGCGCCTGGGTGGCTATCAATATTCTTATGACAAAGATATTGATGGCCACGACGCCACTTTCGGTGGCGACTTGCAGCTCCAGAGCGCAGGCCTTTTAGCCGACTATCACCCCTTTGCTGGGCACTTCCGTCTGTCCATCGGTGCTTTTTACAATGGCAACAAGCTTGATGTGACTGCAAAACCCAATGCTGCCGGGAACTATGTTTTCAACGGCAATACCTATGACGCCGCTGACTTTCAAGGCAGCGGAAAATTAACCTTCAAGAAGTTCGCTCCTTATGTCGGCTTTGGCGGCGGCAATGCCATTCACGGCAGCAAATGGAGTTTTTTGTGGGGTGTGGGCGCGCTGTATCAGAACAAGGGTACGGTCAAACTGAAAGCCGAGATTATCAACCCACTGGTAACACCAGCCATTCAAGCCCAGTTCCAGCAGGACGTTTTGTTTGAACAGCAGAGCTTGCAAGACGATGTCAATGACTACAAGTGGTATCCCGTCATCTCCCTAGGGTTTGCCTACCGCTTCTGAGCAAATCGATACAAAAAAACGCCACGGAAACCGTGGCGTGTTTGCTTTGTCTGGCCAAAAGATCAGGGGCAGACCTTGGCCATCTGTTTTTCGATTTCAGCAATTTCGTTCTTACGCATCTCGGCATCCATGCGCTTGGCCTCGCCTTTTTCGTTGATGACGCGCGTGCGCGCGCCTTTTTCCAGAAAGGACTTGCGACCACGCAGTTCAGCGCACAATTTTTCGTTTTTCTCGTAAACCACTTTCTGCTCAACCACAGAGGAGGCCGCTGAAGCGGCTTTTCCGGCAACGCCAGAAGCCTTCTGGCCGGCTGCGCCGGTAGCCAGTGAGGAGACCGGGATATCCTTGATATCAAGCACTTGTGAT
>CAXYUI010000222.1:0-3603 GCA_964291975.1 uncultured Formivibrio sp.
CTCGCTCGGTCTGGAAACCATGGGCGGGCTGGTCGAAAAAGTCATTCCGCGCAACAGTACGATCCCGACCGCGCGCGCGCAGGAATTCACCACTTTCAAGGATGGCCAGACCGCGATGGCGATCCATGTGCTGCAAGGCGAGCGCGAGCTGGTGAGCGATTGCCGCTCGTTGGCGCGTTTTGAGCTGCGCGGCATTCCGCCCATGGTCGCCGGCGCTGCGCGCATCCGCGTGACCTTCCAGGTTGATGCTGATGGCCTCTTGTCGGTTGCGGCGCGCGAGCAGTCCTCCGGTATCGAATCGTCGATTGTCGTCAAACCGAGCTACGGTCTTTCCGACGAAGAAATCGCCCGCATGCTGACCGATTCCATGCAGCACGCGCAGGACGACCGCGACGCCCGCAAATTGGCCGAAGCCCGCGTTGAAGCCGAAGGCATCTGCAACGCCACGCGCGCCGCGCTGGGCGCCGATGGCGAGCTGTTGAATTTTGAAGAGCGCGCCGCGATCAATGAAGCCATCGTAAAACTGTGCAGCTGTACTCAGCAGTCCGATGCCGCCGCGATTGTGGCCGCCACCGAAGCGCTGAATGCCGCGACCAGCGACTTTGCCGCTCGCCGCATGGACAAAGCGGTGCAAAAAGGGCTGTCAGGCCATAAGCTGGATGAAATTGGCTGAGCGCCAAGGAGAAAATATGCCGCAAATCGTTGTGCTACCCCATGCCACACTCTGCCCGGAAGGCCTGGTGATCGAAGCTCAAACCGGCGAGCTGATCATCGATGCGCTGCTCGAGCACGATATCGAAATTGAGCACGCCTGCGAAAAATCCTGCGCTTGCACCACCTGCCATGTGTTCGTGCGCGAAGGCTTTGACAGCCTTAACGAAGCCGACGAGTTGGAAGAAGACCAGCTTGATAAGGCTTGGGGATTGGAGCCGGTGTCGCGCCTGTCCTGTCAGGCCGTGGTCGGCTCTGAGGATCTGGTGATCGAACTGCCGAAATACACCATCAACCACGCGCGCGAACATCACTGAAAAGCAGTGAGGGGTGAGGAGTAAGGAGTGAGGTGTTACCCCTCACACCTAACACCTAGCGCTGAGCGAATCAAAGATTCGCACGCAGACCTCACAGGAGACATTGATATGAAATGGACTGATTCCCGCGAGATTGCGATCGAACTGATGGATGCCCACCCGGATGTCGATCCGAAATCAATCAACTTTGTTGATCTGATGCGCTGGGTGATGGCGCTGCCCGATTTTGACGACGATCCCAAACATTGCGGCGAGCGGATTCTGGAAGCGATCCAACTGGCATGGATGGATGAAGCTGAGTAATCCGCAACATCTGCCAGACGGATTGGAACGCCGTTGAAATCATCCTGCTAGAATGCCTGAGTCCTTTTGAAAGGATTCGGGAGCGGATGGAACCCTCTGTTCATCAAAGCGCTGGCAAGGCCAGCGTGGTGCAAATCATTTATGCGGCGCGGTCGATTCTGAACCGCGCCCTCTCTCGTCCCGAACATCGTCCCGGCGAATTTGTCCCCCATCTGATCGAACTGGCCTCTTTTTTGATGCACGCCTGCGAGCGCGACCGCAATATCGTGCTGGCCACGGTGTTGTTGCGTCAGGATGGACCGTATGCGATTCGCCATGCGGTCAATGTGGCGATGCTGACGGAGTTGGCACTGCGTGATATGGGGCTGGCTGCTTCGCACCGGCGTCCGGTGGTCTGTGCGGCGCTGACCATGAATATCAGCATGCTGGCGCTGCAAGAGGCGCTCTCGCGCCAAGCTGGTACGTTGACTCAAGAGCAAAGGCTGGCGATGCAATCGCACCCAAAACTGGGGCGCGAGATGCTGATGCAGCTGGGCGTGAATGAACCGCTTTGGCTCGATTGCGTGGCTCAACACCATGAAGCGCCGGATGGCAAAGGCTACCCGCAACATTTGCAAAGCGATCAGATCCGGCTCGAAGCGCGCTTGATTGCCATGCTGGATCGCTATTGCGCGCTCTTGAGCCGCAACGCCTGGCGGCGCGGGCAGGGCGCAGATTCGGCGCTGTTCACCACCATCAGCGAAGCCTGTGGTGATCTGGATGTGAAGCTTGGCCATCTGCTGACCCGAACGTTGGGGATTTATCCGCCGGGCACGCTGGTGCAATTAATCAATGGCGAAAAAGGCATTGTGCGCCGGCAAGGTCAGACCATGCCGGTGGTGGCGGCGCTGCTGGATCGCAATGGCTGCAAATTGCCGACTTTGCTGGAGCGCGATACCGCGCAGGAACACTACAGCATCGTCTCGGTGCTCGATCTGCATCAGGAAACCGAGCGCATCGACCTGCAAAAAATCTGGGGTGCCGAAGCCGCCGATCCGGTCTGACCGCCCGTTAAAAGCCGGATCAGCGTTTTTTGCAAGCGCGGGCGGCTGCGGCGTCGAGGATGGCGGAGCGCCAGTTGACCTGACCGGCTGCATCGCGGGTCAGCATCCGGCCACATTCCATGCTCTGCGTCAGTGCCCATTGACCTTGTTCATTGATCCAGCCGATTTTTCCCGCGCCTTGCACCTGCGCAAAGCGCCCATCACCAAAGCCTTTTGCGGAACTGAACGCCGGCGCAGCGCGCCACTGACCCTGCAAGTCGATATAACCCCATAACGATCCCTGTCGCGCCGCGGCAAGCCCGTTGCTGGCGACATCGGCTATCTCATCAAACCGTGGTTCAACTTGCCAGCGCCCTTGCGCATCGATAATGCCGAAGCGCCCGTTGAGCGCCGCTGCGGCATAGCCCTGAGCGGAAAATTCGCCTAAAGCTTCAAAGCGCGGCGGCGTCAGCCATTCTCCCTTGTTGGAAAGCACGCCCCAGTGGTCATTGACCCGCGCGCGGGTGAATCCTTGCGCAGAAAAATCATCCAGCCGTTCGATTTCCGGGGTGATCTTCCATTCGCCTTGTTGGCCCAGAAAGCCGACCTTGCCGCCTTTTTCTGCGCGCGCCATGCCGTGGCGATACAGGCCGATGGCTTCGAGTTCCGGCGCGACCACCCATTGCCCTTGCCGGTTGATCAAGCCCC
Source organism: uncultured Formivibrio sp. (assembly GCA_964291975.1). Taxonomy (GTDB): domain Bacteria; phylum Pseudomonadota; class Gammaproteobacteria; order Burkholderiales; family Chitinibacteraceae; genus CAXYUI01. Next base: position 3,062 of record CAXYUI010000222.1, read on the forward strand.
AGAGCGCGCCTTGACGGGCGCGCGCCAGGCCGTTGGCAAAAAAGCCGCGCAGTTGCTCAAAACGCGGCTCGATGACCCAGCGGCCTTGCTGGTCGATCACGCCATCTTTGCCGTTCAGACGCACGATGGCTTGCCCGTCGGCAAAGCCACCGACTTCGTCAAATTGCGGGGCGATCGCCCACTCGCCACGGGGATTGAGATAACCGGCCTTACCGTTCAGGCCAGCACGCGCCAGACCGTCTTGAAACTGGTCGACCCAAGCAAATTGCGGCGCAATCGCCCAGCGACCCTGACGGTCGACATAGCCCCACTTTTGCCCCGATTGGGAGCGGGCGAGACCTTCTGCGCTGAAATCGTCGATTTCATTAGGGAAAGTGGGCGGGATCACCCAGTTGAACTGGCGATCCAGCAAGCCCCATTTGCCGCCTGATTGGGCACGGGCGAGGCCGGCTTCATTAAAGCTGCCGAGGAAATCGTAAACCGGCCGCACCACCCATTGTCCTTGGCGGTTCACCAGACCCACTTTGCGCTTGAGCGAGGCT
>CAXYUI010000223.1:0-3559 GCA_964291975.1 uncultured Formivibrio sp.
GAAAGCCCTTCGGCGATCTTGGCTGCACGCTCATCCATGGCCTTGACCAAGGGCGGCCAGACAAACTTCAGCGTGAACAACACCAGAATGGCGAACGTAATCGCCTGTCCGATGAGGGATGCATTGATATCCATGCGTGTGTTCCCCGTTTAACCGGCTAAAACTGCCCGATTTGACTCGGGCCTGGAATTACTTGATGACGGCCAGCAGCGGGTTCGCGAAAGCGAACATCAGACCCACGGCAACCGTGATAATGAAGATGGCGTCGACCAGACCGGCAATCACAAACAGCTTAGGCTGCAAGGCGTTCATCATTTCCGGTTGACGGGCTGCGGATTCCAAGAAGCGGGCGCCCACAATCGCAATACCCAGCGCGGCTGCTGCTGCAGCCAAGCCGATCATGAAAGCGATCGAAAAAATGGTTACCGTTTGAATCTGAGCCAGAAATTCCATGGTTTTCTCCTAGGGTTGTGGTTTGATGCGTTTTGAAAAAATTAGTGGTCTTCAACTGCCAGACTGCAATACACAATGGTCAGCATCATGAAGATGTAGGCTTGCAGAACGACAATCAGAATATGGAAAATGGCCCATGGTGCACCGCCCACCCATTGTGCCCACCAAGGCATCAACGCGATCAGCATGAACACCAGTTCGCCAGCAAACATGTTTCCCATCAAACGCATGGCCAGCGAGAGAGCCTTGGAAAAGTATTCAATCAATTGCATGAATACGTTGACGGGAGCCAGCAGAATAATCATGAGCGGATTGTGCGCATGAAAAGGGGCGGAAAAGAATTCTTTGGTGAATCCGCCCAAGCCTTTGGCGCCAATACCCAAACCAATTGTGCAGAGCACGACGGATAGCGACATGGCCAAGGTTTGATTGATGTCGGCGGTTGGCACCACGCGCAGGTAAATGTGGTGTGGATCGGCGCCAAATACGGATTGACCAATCAATTGCGCGGCTTTGGGCAGCAGATCCACAGGCAGAAAGTCCATTGAATTCATGAAGATAATCCACATGAAAACGGTCAGCGCGAGTGGGCCTACCAATTTGCTTTTGCCGTGAAAGGTTGATTTAACTTGATCGTTGACCATGCCAACGATCATTTCGATGAAATTCTGCAGGCGGCCGGGTACACCTGATGTGGCTTGGCGTGCCACATAGGCGAACAGGCCAACAAACAGGAAGCCGAGAATCAGCGCCACCCAGAACGTATCGAGGTGGATTGTCCAAAAGCCTTCGCCAGCTCTGGCAAATTGCAAATGGTGCTGGATATATTCGGTCGGATTGGCGGGCGCGTAAGCGTGTTCGGACATGGTTTTATCTGCGTCTGGAATTAATCAAAAGCGTCAGCCCGTAAGCGGCGATCGCAGCGATGCAACCCATTATTTCCCAGAGCCAGTTGACATTGCGAAAACAAAGCCAGACCAGCAGCAGGGCAATAACCACAAAAAACAGCTTGGCCATTTCGGCAGCCAAAAGCAAGGCTAGAAATGCCGCAGGGGATTTCTTTCTGACACCAAAGCCGACAAGCCAAGCTGACAAAAAATAAGCCAACAGCATGATGCAGCCGCCAGCCAGAGCCGAGATCGCCGCATTCTGACCTGAAACCAGCAGGGCAATCACACTCAATAAGCCGCTGGCCAACGCCTGAAAAACTAAGCTGCCACGGGTTTCTTTTGGTCTGTACATGAAAGACCCGCGTCCTTGGCGCACTGCTTCGGTGAAGAATCACCAACAAGTTAGCGCGGAAGTATAGTTGTCAACTTTGATCCACGTCAAACTGGTCGACCACTTACTGTCCAGGCACTTTTGCGGTGCAAGATCTAACAGGGATGTCAGGTTTTAGTGCGCGGCCTCAGCGCAGGTGAGCGCCGCGTGCAAGGAAGGTTACTTCAGTTTGGATAAAAGGCTGTCAAGCTGGTCCAGACTGGCATATTCAATGGTTAATTTGCCCCGGCCTTTCTTTCCTGACAGGATTTGTACGCGTGCGCCGATGGCTTCTGACACCTCTTCTTCAAGCCGGCGAACGTCGGGATCAACGGGTTTGGTGATTTTTTCGTGCCCGCTTTCTTGTAGTTTTTTTACCAATGCTTCGGTCTCGCGCACCGATAAATCTTTCAAGGCGACCATTTTGGCCGCTTCTAATTGCGCCAGCGTATCGAGCGGTAACAGCGCGCGAGCATGACCCATGTCGAGCTGGCCTTCCATCAACATGTCGCGTACTGGTTCGGTCAGGTTCAAGAGACGCAGCAGATTGGTGACGGTGGTGCGTGATTTGCCGACGGCGTCGGCCGCGGCTTCGTGCGTCATCTCGAACTCGTCGATCAGGCGCTGGATGCCGATGGCTTCTTCGAGCGGATTGAGGTTTTCGCGCTGGATATTTTCGATCAGCGCCATGGCCAGCGCGGCTTCGTCTGGAATCGAACGAACCAGAGTCTGAATTTCCGTCAGACCTGCGCGTTGCGAAGCGCGCCAGCGCCGCTCACCGGCAATGATTTCGTAGCGATCGTCGCCGAGCGGGCGTACCAGCACCGGCTGCATCAGACCTTGTGCCTTGATTGAAGCGGCTAATTCGTTGAGCGCATCTTCGTCCATGTGGGTGCGCGGCTGGTATTTGCCGGGCTGCAAAGCACTAATTGGAAGTGTTTGCAGACTTTCTACGGACGAAGTATCGCCCATCAGTGCATCGAGCCCACGGCCTAAGCCTTTGAATTTCTTGTTCATACTGTCGCAGTTTCCTCTGCATGGTGGCGCGCGAGCAGCTCTTCGGCGAGCTGCAGATAGGCCAACGCCCCTTTCGATGATTTGTCATAAGCCAAAATCGGCCGACCGTAACTGGGGGCTTCGGCCAGGCGGATATTGCGCGGGATCACCGTGTGATAGAGCTTGGACGTGAAATGTTTGACCAGCTGATCCGAGACTTGCTGAGCCAGCGTGCTGCGCGGATCGAACATGGTGCGCAGCAAGCCTTCGATTTCGATCTTGCGGTTCAGCGATTGCTTGATGCGCTTGAGCGTGTTGACGAGGTCGGAAAGGCCTTCGAGCGCAAAGTATTCGCATTGCATCGGGATCATGACGGCGTCGGCGGCGACCAGTCCGTTCAGCGTCAGCAGGTTCAGCGCCGGCGGGCAGTCGATCAGGGTGTAATCGTAATCCGTGGCGACTTCAGCCAGCGCGCGCTTGAGGCGGGATTCGCGCTGATCGGCTTCGACGAGCTCGACTTCGGCGCCGGCCAGATCGCGGCAGGCGGGCAGCATGTCGTAGCCGCCATTTTCTGAGCGGCGCAGTACATCGCGCACCGCCGATTCGCCAATCAGCAGGGTGTACACCGAATGCTTGAGCTGCGCTTTATTGATGCCGCTGCCCATGGTGGCGTTGCCTTGCGGGTCAAGGTCGACCAGCAGGACGCGTTTACCCATATGCGCCAGACTCGCGGCCAGATTCACCGCCGTCGTGGTCTTGCCTACGCCGCCTTTCTGATTCGCAACGGCCAGCACTTTCATGGTTTGCTCCATCAGGCTTCTACTAGATGAACCAGATGCCGTTCGGCATC
>CAXYUI010000224.1:0-3532 GCA_964291975.1 uncultured Formivibrio sp.
AGCGCTGGAAATGGATGCCAAGTATCCGGCCTATGGCTTTGCCAAACACAAGGGCTATGGCACCCCGGAACACTTGGCTGCGCTTAAGCAATTTGGCCCGACACCCTTACATCGTCAGTCCTTTGCACCTGTGCGTCTGGCCAGCGCTCAAACCACACTTTGGTGAAGCGGCGGCCGCCGTAGTTGTCGGCCTGCAACGCAAGCTCTAATATTCAGACCATCGTCAGCAAAACGCTGCGCCCATCATCCTGCGGAGAAATCAGCGCATGTTTGTGATCATCGGCTACATCTTCATGTGTGCCTGCGTTTTTGGCTCGTTTTCTCTTCATGGTGATCTGCGCGCGCTGTGGCAACCCTTGGAGATTGTGATTATTCTGGGCGCCGGTATTGGCGCGATGATTGTGAGTTATGGCGGCAAGCCATTGACTGCGCTCATCAAGGTGTTGCCCAGCGTATTTAAAGGCTCGAAATTTTCCAAAGCTTTTTATATGGATCTTTTTGCGCTGATGTACGAAATCCTTTCCAAAGTGCGTAAAGAGGGGCTGATGTCGATTGAAGGCGATGTCGAAGACCCACACGCCAGCCCGATTTTCTCCAAATATCCCAGCATTGCCCACGATCATCATGTGGATGAATTTCTTTGTGTTTATCTGCGTCTGATGGTTGGCGGTAATCTCAATGCCTTTGAAATTGAAAACCTGATGGATGTGGAAATTGACACGCATCATCACGAAGAAGCCGCGCCAATTGAAGCGGTGACCAAGCTCGCTGACGGTTTGCCGGCTTTCGGTATCGTGGCGGCGGTGATGGGGGTGGTCAATACCATGGGTTCCTTGCACCTGCCGCCTGCCGAGTTGGGGCCGATGGTGGGGGCGGCACTGGTCGGTACTTTCTTGGGGATTTTGATGGCTTACGGCTTTGTTGGACCTTTGGCCAATAATCTGGAAGTCAAAATGCGGGAAGGCTCCCAAGTGTTCAATACGATCAAAGTGACTTTACTGGCTAGTCTGAACGGCTATGCACCGCAAGTTGCCGTCGAATTTGGTCGCAAGACCTTGAATTCTACCGAGCGCCCCTCCTTCAAAGAACTTGAAGATCATGTAAAGAGCACCAAAGGCAAGTAAGGTAGCGGCATGAGTGATGATTCCCAGCGTCCAATAATTGTTAAGCGTGTCAAGAAAGGCGGCCATGGCCACCATGGCGGCGCTTGGAAAATTGCTTTTGCCGACTTTATGACGGCGATGATGGCGTTCTTTCTGTTGATGTGGTTATTGGGCTCGGTCTCCAAAGGTAATTTGAAAGGAATCTCCGATTACTTTGCCAATCCGGTCAAAGTGGCTAGTTCCGGTGGCAGTGGTGCAGGCGATGCCACCTCCCTGGTGCCAGGGGGCGGGGAGGATCTGAGCAAACAGTCCGGACAGGTCAAAAAGACCACACCTTCGGATGCGGTGAATGATCGCCGGCGTCTTTCTGAATTGAAAAAGAAATTCGAAGCGCTGATGGATGACAAGCTGCAAGGCAATACCAAACTGGCGCAATACAAAAAGCAGCTTTTGCTCGATATGGTGGCCGAAGGTTTGCGGATTCAGATCGTCGACGAACAAAACCGCGCCATGTTCAAATCGGGAAGCACCGAGCTGGAAACCTACGCGGTGGACATCCTTCATGAGATTGCTGTTCTGCTCAATGATGTCCCCAATTCAATTTCTTTGTCCGGCCACACCGATGCGGCGCAATTTGCTTCTGGCCAGCGCGGCTATAGCAATTGGGAGCTTTCCGCTGATCGCGCCAATACCTCGCGCCGTGAGTTAATTTATGGCGGCTTAGAAGCCAAGAAAATCTTGCGTGTGAATGGCTTCGGTGATGTGATCCCCCTTGATAAGGAAAACATCTACAACCCGATCAATCGGCGCATCAGCATTGTGGTGCTCAATAAAGAAGCCGAAGAAGAAATCCGGCTACAGGCCGGGCGTGGTAGTGAGCCTCCTCTTGCCGATGCAGCTTCGACGGTGGCGACCGCACCTTGACGTGGCCACAGCCTCTGCGTTTTTTACTGATTCAAAGTACCTGTGCGCTGTGGTTTTTTTTACTTCCCGCTTCGCCATGGGTTTTGTTGGGCGCATCGGCCTCAGCTGTGCTCTTGGCTTGGCACTGGCATGATGGCTGGTGGTGGTGGGTCATTCATGCGTTTTTCTTGCCTTTGATCCTTCTGGCACAGCAATTCGATATTGCGCCTGTCTGGTATCTGTTCGGATTCATCCTACTCTGGCTCGTATTTTCTCCAGCAATCACTTCCCGGGTGCCGCTTTATCTTTCTGGTGAGCAGGCTTTGCGGCAGCTGGAAGGGTTGTTGTTGCCCGATATGCGTGTGCTGGATCTGGGGGCGGGCACGGGCACGGTGTTGCGTTGGCTGGCTCGGCGGCGTAGCGATGTCGGCTTGACCGGGATTGAACAAGCTTTTTTACCCTGGTTGATGGGGCGACTGACGCTGTCGTCGCGCGTGCACTGGTTGCGTGGCGACTACGCTGACCTAAACCTGGGTGACTATGATGTGGTGTACGCTTTTTTATCCCCTGCAGCCATGCCTGCGCTCTGGGAAAAAGCGCAAGTTGAAATGAAACCTGGCAGTCTTTTGATTAGCAATACCTTCGCGGTGCCTGGCGTTGAAGCCGATGCCGAGGTGGCGCTTCATGACTGGAAAAACGGCAAATTGCTGATATGGCGGATGTAAAAGAAGAAAAAGCTCAAGCCGAGGCTTGGGCCTCGTTCTGGCGCGGAAAAATGTTGCCGATCTTGCCGGAAACCTTGGCTGAACTTGCTCAGCAGGCACGGCGGGTAGAGCGCGTTCTGCCCGGACAAATTGCAGAAATAGTGCTGCGTGATCCTTTGCTGGCCGTGCAAGTATTGCGCTTCATTAACCAGCGCGAACGTACTTCGCTGGCCGCTGACATCGTCTCGATCGAAAAAGCGGTCATGCTGATGGGCGTGCAGCCTTTTTTTGATCGTTTTTCCCGCCTTCCATCGATCGATACGGTCTTGCCGACCGACTCTCCAAACTTCCAGCGTTTACTCGCATTGAGGCTGGATACCGAACTCCTGGTTCGGCTGCTCAGTGACTTGGCTGAGCAGCGTTATGACGCTCGCCCTGAAGAAATCATCATGGCGGCTTTATTGGCTGAATTAAATGAAATGCTGGTGCTACTTGCGCCTGCGCTGGATGTGAATGCGCCGCAATCTGCGCGATCGATTCAGCCGTTGTTACGGGTTTTTCGTGTTCCGGATGTCTTGGTGGGTTTGCTGGAAGACCGGGGCGAAGCGGTGCCGCGCGAAACTTTGCAGCTGGCCATCGTTCGCCTCGCTCGCGCCTTGCGTAAAGGCTGGTGGTGGCCGGAAGTGACGCACGCTCTGGCTTCTGCGGCGGGCGCGCTCGGTTGCGAATCCGGCGAGCTCTGGCAAACCGTGTGCCGTCATTTGCTCTCGCTGGTGCGCGAAAAGCATCTGCGCGATTACTTGCCGGCGATCTGTTTGCCGA
>CAXYUI010000225.1:0-3516 GCA_964291975.1 uncultured Formivibrio sp.
TTATGCCCAACGGTTGGCACGGTTTCGTGATGTCGCTCGCGGTCATCATGTTCTCGTTCGGCGGCCTCGAACTCGTCGGCATTACAGCGGCTGAAGCGGACGATCCGCAGCGCAGCATCCCGTGCGCGGTCAATCAGGTCATCTACCGGATTTTGATTTTCTACATCGGCGCGCTCGTTGTACTGCTGGCTCTTTTCCCCTGGAGCCAGCTCGCCGAAGGCGGCAGCCCGTTTGTGATGATCTTCTCGGCGCTGGGCAGCAATCTGACGGCTAACCTCCTGAATATCGTCGTACTGACCGCGGCGTTGTCGGTTTACAACAGTGGCGTGTATTGCAACAGCCGCATGCTGCACGGCTTAGCTCAGCAAGGAAATGCGCCCAAGATTCTTGCCCATGTCGACCGCCGCGGCGTGCCGGTTATGGCGATTGGCCTGTCAGCTTTGGTGACCTTCATCTGTGTGGTCATCAACTATGTGCTGCCGGGCAAGGCTTTCCAGTTGCTGATGGCGCTGGTTGTCGCTTCGCTGGTGATCAACTGGGCGATGATCAGCCTCGCGCACCTCAAGTTCCGCGCTGCCATGGTGAAAGAAGGCGTCAGCCCGGTGTTCAAGGCGTTCTGGTATCCGTTTGGCAATTACCTGTGCCTGGCTTTCCTGGGCCTGATTCTGGTGATTCTCTACCTGACGGGCGAGACGATTGCGGTTTACCTCGTGCCGGTGTGGCTCGGTCTGATCTGGGCGGGTTATCACTTCAAGCGCAGTAAGGCGGCTTGATTGGGTTACTTGTGCGATGACAAAGCCCCGCAAATGCGGGGCTTTGTTTTGGGCATAAAACTTACAAACACAGTTGCATCATTGCTCGCTCATTGATAAGATGAGAATCATTCTCATGTGAGTGGTGTTTGCAAAAGATGCAACAGCAAGAAAAAAAGCCGATCACTCCGGTGACGCCAACGCTGTCGAGCCAGCAGCTTTTCAAGGGCGCTTCGGTGCTTGAGATCAACCATGCTGGTCAGCGTTATCTCTTGCGGGTCACCAAGGAAAACAAGCTGATCCTGACCAAATAATCGGGCGCTTGCCCGATCCTTGTTTCGAAAACGGCCTATTGGCCCAATACAACATCCACATCGCCAGCCAAGCGCAGCGCGCCCAGCCAGCCAGTGTTTTCCGGGAGGAATTCCAATGCAGTTGGCTAGCCATGTGGCGACCAAGTCCGTATCTGAATCCGCGACCAGCATCAGGCAGAGCCTGATGCAAAACAGCGTTTCAACTTTCAAGAACCTGTTTTCTCATCCGTTTTCTCCAGCTGTGCCGGAGAAAACAAAAAACAATCCGGCTTTCTTCCGGGCCGGGGCTTTGCGCCCAACCCTGTTGGCAATCAGTGTGTCTGTAATCGGCCTGCCGACCTATGCGGCTGAAAAAGCGCTCGATGAAGTGGTGGTGACCGCAACGCGCTCGGCGGCGATCAATGGCGATGTCGCCGGCACAGTGACATCGGTCAAGCGTGATGAGTTGGAGCGCCGTGCGCCGCGCGATATTCAGGATGTGCTCGCTGACGAGCCTGATGTCACGGTTCCGGCGGATGCCAAGCGTTTTGGCGCAGGCACGGTCAATATTCGTGGCATCGAAGACAACCGTATTTTGATGCTGATCGACGGCGCGCGCGCTGCCGACTACCGCAGTCCTGGCACGACCAATTACGACGGCGCCAATCGTGATCTGCCCAATCCGCTCTTGCTCAAGCAAGTGGAAATCGTGCGCGGACCAGCCTCCAGTCTTTACGGCTCAGACGCGATCGGCGGCGTGCTCGGTTTTGTGACGATTGATCCATCCGACTACCTCAAAAACGGCAAGAATTTTGCCGTCGGCGGCGCGGCGAGCTACCACAGCGTCGACAGCAGCAAGCACGGCATGGCTTATGTGGCTGGCCGCGACGAAATGATGGAAAGCCTGGTGGCGGTAGCGCATTCGCGCGGGCATGAGGCGCAGAACCAGGGTTCGGACGAAGGGCAGGGCAATAAGCGCACCAAGGCCAATCCGCAGGATTATGAAAACACCAATGTGCTGGGCAAGTTCCGCTTCCGCCCGGCGGCGGGGCATACGCTGACTTTCACCGGCGAGCTGAAAGAATCGTCAGTGCAGACCGATGTGCTGCGGCTGGCCAATGGCACGTCCTTGTCCAAAATCGCGCGCAATCTGGGGGATGACAATGTCCAGCGCACGCGCTTGGCGGTCGATTACGAGCACGCACCGGGTCGTGGTCTCTATGACACGCTGGCATTCAAGGCCTATTTCCAGCAACAAGATAGCGTTGGCGACAACTATCAGGCGCGCCGCAATACGGCCGCAACCTGTTCGGCCACGACTGCGGGCACAACCAATTCCGATGTGAATCAGCAGTTCAACTTCAAGCAAAGCCAGCTGGGCGCGAGCGCCGTGTTTGATAAGGCGATTGGCAGCCAGCAGCTAGTCTGGGGGCTGGATCTCTTGCGCACCCGCACCGAAGAAAGCAAGTACACGACCTGGACCAATCTGGCGACCGGCGTGTCATCCAACTTCTTTTTGGGTGAAACCTTCCCGCGCGCGGATTACCCCAAGGGTCACACCGACCAGATCGGTGTCTTTGTGCAAGATGAGATCAAGCTCGCCGGTGACAAGCTCAAAGTCACGCCGGGTCTGCGTTATGACCACTTCAAGCTCAGCCCGGAGGCCGATGCGCTTTATTCGTCCGATCGCGTCGCGGTGAGCAAGTCCGGTCAGCATGTCTCGCCCAAACTCGCCGTGCAGTACCGCTTCCACCCGCAAGTCGAGGTCTGGGGCCAGTTTGCCGAAGGCTATCGCGCGCCGACCTACGAGCAGGTCAACCGCTTCTTCAAGCAGTCCTCGCAGTTCTACGCCGTGGTCGGCAATCCGTATCTGGAACCAGAAACGAGCCGTGGCTTCGAGACCGGCTTGCGTTTGGGTGATGACCAGCGCGGCCTGCAGTTCTCGGGCTACTACAACCGCTACAAGAACTTCATCGATTACACCAAGGTCGCCAGCACGCATCCGCAGGCGATTGCCGGCTACACGACGTATCTCTATCAGAACCTGTCGCGCGTCACGATCAAGGGTCTGGACCTGCGCAGCCAGTGGGCGGTGAACGATAAGCTCAAGTTCGGCCTCGCTTGGGCCAAGGCCTGGGGTGAGGACAACAGCACCGGCAAGCGTCTGAATACCATCGAGCCGCAGCGCGTGACGGTCTCGACGGTCTGGACGCCGACTTCGGCGACCGGTTTTGAAGCACGTCTGCGTGCTGCGAGCCGCGTGAAAGAGGTTGACGATACCGCGCAAACAGGCGGCTATTACAAGCCGGCTGGTTACGGCGTCTCCGATCTGGGCGCCTGGCATCAGCTCACCAAGCAAGTGAAGCTCAGCGCCAACGTCAACAACGTCTTCGACAAAACCTACTACCTGTGGGGTGAAGTGCGTCGCGGCGGGGTGACTGCAACTGAGACTGCGCCGGAGTTCTACAGCC
>CAXYUI010000226.1:0-3507 GCA_964291975.1 uncultured Formivibrio sp.
TTGCGTGAGCGTCTGCGCGAGGCAATCGAGGTAATCCTGCTCACTGATCAGCCCGCAACGCACCAGGGTCAGATCGTCGTAGTAAGAGGTGATGCCCTCAAACGCCCACAGAAGGCGCGAGTAGTTTTCACGAGAAAGATCATAGGGCGCGTAGCTTGCTGGCTTGATGCGCTTGACGTTCCAGCTGTGGAAATACTCGTGACTCACCAAGCCCAGATACTGGCGATAACCGGCTTTCAGGCCGGTTTCGTGCGCCAGCGGCAGATCGTCGCGCTTGCAGATCAGCGCGGTCGAAGCACGATGCTCCAGTCCGCCGTAACCGTCGCCGACCGCCATGGTCATGAAGACATAACGATCGAACGGCGCGGGTTCGCCAAAGAGGCGGATCTGGTATTCGCAGATTTTTTTGAAATCGCGCTTGAGGCGTTTCAGGTCGGCCTGATGACGGCCGGCAATCACGATCTCGTGCGGCACGCCGCAGGCTTTGAAACTCACTTTGGCGAAATCGCCGATTTCGACCGGATGATCGATCAGCTCGTCGTAATTAGCCGCTTCGTAAACGCCAAAGCCGCGCTTACCCACCTTGTGCGACTTCATGCTGGTCGCGAGCTGCCAGTCTTTGGTGAAATCCGGCTCGACGATTTCGACGCGCGCAGGCTGGTCTTCCTGCCCGGCCACCGCCAGGAATACCGACGAGCCATTGAAAAAGGCGCGAGTCTGGTCAAGGTAAGCGCCGCGCACCGACAGATCGAAAGCGTAGACCTCGTAATGCACGGTGATGGCGCAATTGACCGGGGCGATCTGCCAGCGCTGCTTGTCGATTTTGGCGATGGCAACTTCGCGGCCTTGGGCGTCTTCGGCGCGGATGCGCACGATATGGCGCGCGAATTCGCGGATCAAATAACTGCCGGGAATCCACACCGGCAGCCAGATGATTTGGCCTGCCGGATCGGGTTTTGCAATGGAAAGAGAAACTTCAAAAAGATGCGCGTTCGGATTAGCGCAAACGATACGGTAGTTCATCACGGCAAGCCCACGGGATTTTTCCCGCATCCTACCACCTCAGCTACGCGCCAGGCCTATCTGATTACGACCGGCCTGCTTGGCTTCATAGAGTGCGTGATCGGCGGCCTCGACCAATGTTTTAACGCTCATGCCATCTCGTAAAGCCGCGACACCAGCGCTGAGCGTGCACCGAAAATATCCATCCTCGCTATGCATGGCCAGCAATTCGAACGCAGCGCGCAGATCATCGAGCTTTTGCGCAGCGCGAATCAGCGTCATGCCGGGCAAAATCACCGCAAATTCTTCACCGCCGTAGCGGCCAACCAGATCGGCATTGCCGATCACCTGACGTAAAAGCCGAGAAACAGCGCGAATCACCCGATCGCCCGTGGCGTGGCCATAGGTGTCGTTGACATGCTTGAAATGGTCAATATCGATCATGGCAAAAGCCAGCAATTGCGATTGCCTGGTTGCATTCACCATTTCTTCATCGAGACGACGCATCAGATTGGTGTGATTGAGCAAACCAGTGAGGCTATCGCGCGTCATCCAGTGCCGCAACTGGCGATAGCGCTCGGCCGTGATCGTGACCGCTGGCACCAATTTATCCATCATTTCGGCCTTGACCAGAAAATCATCGCCGCCTTTGCTGCGTGCAAACAACTGCTTGTCGATACTGGTCTCGGTCGAAAGAAACACCACAGGAATGCCATCGTAACGCGAGTTTTGCCGGATGATGCGCGCGATCTCGTCACCCGAGCATTCGGGCATATACATGTCGAGCAGGATGATTTCCGGGCGAAAACGCTCAAGCACCTTGAAGACATCAAGCGGATTGGCCAAGCACTCCACCAGCATGCCCGCGCCGGTCAGCAAGGTACTGGCCAGTCGGCGCGTCGAAGAAGAATCATCAATGACAAGAACGCGAATCGGGCTGGATTGATGCTGCTCTTGTTTGCGATCAAAGCGCGCGATCAACTGATCGAGATCGACCGGCAAAAAGCAGAAATCGGTCACGCCCAAGCGCACCAATTCAATCTGGCGTTGCACGGGAACGGGATAGGTGAGGCAGATTTTCAGCGACTCGGGCGCCAGGCGATTGACCATCGGCAAAACATCCGCAATCGCTAACTCGCCTTGCAAGGCCTCATCCAGAACCAGCGCAAAAGGCGGATGCCCGTGCATCGCCGCCAAAAGACTGCTGCGCCGGTTAAAGACTTCAGCATGAAAACCATGCAGATTCAGATGCGCAGCCAGAGGACAGTCACGGTCTTCGCGGCCACTAAGCAGAAAAATAACGGGGTGCGCATTGTCGTTCATGACCAAGCCCTGCAAAGCAATTCTTCAGCATACAAGGCACAACGGCAATCAGCCATTACGCCGCTCGAATCCGTGCAACTGCCGCCGCCATTTTTTGGTCGGACGCCCTTTAATATCGGGATGATCGAATTGCGGCGCCAAAGATTTTTCCTCAGCCAGACGGGCGCGCTTTTCGATGCTTTCTGGTGTTTCTTCGAACAGCGTTTTGGCCACTTCAGCCGGGCCGCGACGATCAGACAAGATGCACACCACCACTTCAAAATCGCCATGCTGGGTGTGGATGCGCAAAAGATCGCCCAACTTGAGCGCACGCGCTGGTTTGACCCGATCGCCATTCAGATGCACATGACCGCCATCAATCGCATCAGTGGCCATGGCGCGCGTCTTGAAAAAACGCGCAGCCCATAGCCATTTGTCGAGACGGATTTTTTCAACCTGCATGTCCATCATTACTCCCATTGCCCATTTTTAAGGCAGCCACCACCAGCGCGTTTTCAATCAAGACCTTAAGTCGGTTTTCCACAGCCTGCCCACACTTAAACCCGGCAAATATGGTGAAAACCCGGTTTTACTCCACAAACCATCGCCCTTTCTGCCCGCCGATCTAGCCAAACACGCATTTTGCCTTGCAAAAAGCGGTAAATATGCATTCTGACTACTTTTTAATCAGCAGGATCAACCCGCTGTGAAATCAGTCACTTGCCCCGCTTTTCCACAGGCCATTCACATTTCAACCCGGGTAAAACGGGGAAAACCCCATTTCAGTCGACTTGATAGGGATAAGGCTTCTGCACCACCCGAGATGCGGCTTGGCGGCGGTGCTCATCCAGATCCAGCGGGGCTTTGTCCCACAAGCGCGCGCGACCTTCGATCTGGTCTTGCGCGACCTGCGGATGATCCGACAAATACGCATTCATGAATTGCGTGAATTCAGACACATAACGGATGTTTTTATTAAACATGTTTTTCTCCAGTTGTTTTTGCGCCTCTGCGGGCGCTATGCAAAGCCACAAACCTTCAGGCTGCAGACAAAGTCGATTGCATGCATTTTCAAGCCCTCAGCAAAGCCGAGGTCGAAACATAACCTTATGATTGTTCAGCCTTATTGATTTACACCCACCCCTTCCGCCCCCTCCGCGCCAAGCCCACCCTTGGGGTGCAAGGGGTCACCCCGGTTCGCGG
>CAXYUI010000227.1:0-3488 GCA_964291975.1 uncultured Formivibrio sp.
TTGCGGTTGGCCCAGGCCAGATAGGTGGTGACCAGCGTGCCGCCGATGCAGTAGCCCACCAGATTGACCTTGTCTGCGCCGGAAATGGAGCGCGCCACTTCGACGATCTGACCCACGCCGTCGATCAGGTAGTCATCAAAGCTGGTATCGCGCATCGAGGCGTCCGGGTTTTTCCAGCTGGTCACAAAGACTGAAAAACCCTGATCGACCAGATACTTGATCATGCTTTTTTGCGGGTTCAGATCGAGCACGTAGAACTTGTTGATCCAGGGCGAGACGATCACGATCGGCGTCTTGTGCACGGTGGGCGTGGTCGCTTCGTAATGGATGACTTCGAGCAGCTTGCCCTGATAGACCACGGCACCCGGTGTGGTTGCGAGGTTTTCGCCGACCTTGAAAGCATCCAGATCGGTCATGCTGATATTGCCGCGCGTCATGTCTTTGGCAAAGTTCTCGAAACCCTTTTGCAGGCTTTCACCCTTGCTTGCCAATGCTCTGGCAATGGCAACCGGATTGGTCAGGAAGAAGTTGTTGGGGGCAACCGCGTTGAGCCATTGCCGCAGCCAGAAGGCCGAGCGGCTACGCTCCTGATCGCTTAGTCCGGGGGTCTGGTACAACATGTCTTGCAGCCAGCGGGTGTTGAGCAGATACCATTCCTTGATCGAATCCCAATACGGCGAGTCGCTCCAGATCGGGTCGGCAAAGCGGGTGTCTTCCGGGTTGCGCGGAAAGACATCGGTATCGGCCTCGCCCATGTAGCGGCGCAGCGTAAATTCCTGCCATTCGGCGATATCGGCCGCATACATCATCAGCGCTTGTTGCAGCGCATTGGGGCTATTGAGCCAAGCCTGATGCGCTTTCAGTGCGGTGGCAGCCAGTCCAAACGGATCAAAGGCCTGCCGTAATTCAAGATTCAGCGCCGCGTTGCGCAGCGCTTGCTCTTCCAGATAGTGTTTGACCGACATGGCCGTCTCCCAATTTAAACCGGCTATCAGTCTAGGTTGCACTGCAGCAAAACTCAAATCGCAGGCTGGTGCGCAAGCTGCATTCGCGCTAAGTTTGCGCGCTAACCCGATAAGCGTTGTTTTCGATGACTAAACCTTGGTTTCTCTATCTGCTCGAATGCCAAGATGGCAGCATTTACACCGGCATAACGGTCGATGTGGCGGCTCGGTACGCCGCACACGCTCGGGGGCGCGGGGCGCGTTATACACGATCACATCCGCCACAAAGAATTCTGGCGGTTCTTGCGCTGCCAGATCATTCCAGCGCGCTGAAAATGGAATGCGAGATTAAGCGTTGGAGCGCCGCCAAAAAGCGCGCCTGGGCAGCAGAAGTCGGTTGCTGAATGGAAAATTAGCTGCTGTCCTGATTCTTAATTTTCTTGTAATTTTGCAATTCACTCATCTAAGTTTTCATTCGCCTCGCAAACCGTGGACTGTGAATGAAAACCTGTTTTCTGTTGCTGCTATTGGCCACCAGTACGATGGCTGTAGAAATCGCCACTCCGGCAAGTTCGTCGACTTTGGCGCTTGATGGCAAGTCCGAGACGTTCAGCATCATTGCCAGTCGCCTGCCCGTACACGATCTGCTTTTTGCGCTGGGTCGTGATGCGAAGATCAATATTGATATTCATCCACAAGTCAGTGGTCACGTCACGATCAATGCCATCCGCCAGACCGTGCCGCAGATCATGGATCGCATCGCGCGTCAGCTCGATATTCGTTGGCGCGTGGATGAGGGCGTGTTGGTGGTCGAGCCGGATACCGCTTATGTGCAGCGCTATGCCGTGGATTATTTCAATCTGAACCGAGCCGTCAAATCGCATATTGCCGTGGCCAATACCATGTCGAATACCGGTAAAGGCGCGGCGGGCAATAGCTCGACGACCAGCATCGACACTGACAACCAAAACCAGTTCTGGAAGCGACTCGATACCAATCTGCGCGAGCTGCTGGCCTCGGTAAAACCTGAGGCTGCGGATGCTTCGGCCGCTGGTGACTTTCGCCAGGTCATCATCCATCCGGAAACTGGCACGGTGCTGGTGCGCGCCAATTCGCGCGATCAGCGTCGCGTCGCGGAATTTCTCGCTAGCGTAGAGGCGGCCGCGCGCCGGCAGGCTCTGCTCGAGGCGGCCGTCGTTGGAGTCGCGCTGTCTGCCCAGTTTCAGGCGGGGATCGATTGGAGCCGGCTCGCCAGCGGTTCGGGCTGGAGTCTGAGCCAGCAGATGCTGGGTGGCAATCTCGCCACCGCGCCGTTCGGACTGATGCAGTACACCCGCGAAAGCTTTACCGCGACGGTGAAAATGCTGGAAACCTTCGGCACGGCGCGGGTGCTTTCGAGCCCGCGCGTGATTGCGCTCAACAACCAGACTGCCTTGATGAAAGTTGTCGAAGAGCAGGTTTATTTCACGCTCGAAGTCAAAGACGAAGACAAGACCCTCAACGGCAGCACGGTCAGCAAAACGACTTACAACAGCACGCTGCACACGGTTCCGGTCGGGCTGATGCTGCAGCTCACACCGCAGATTGCCGAAAGCGGCCGCGTCGCGCTCAATGTGCGCCCGACCATCACCAATATCAGCGCCTATGTCGACGACCCCGCTTTTGCGCTGTGGTCGGCGGATAAAGACGTGGCGGTGCGCAATAGCGTGCCCATGCTGCAGGTGCGCGAGTTCGACTCGACCTTGCAGATCGCCAGCGGCCAAGTCGCAGTGCTCGGCGGCCTGATTCAGGAAGTGCAGTCGAAAAACCGCAGCGGCATTCCTGGTCTTTCGACCCTGCCGTGGATCGGCGATCTCTTTTCTTTTCGCGACGAGCGCACGCGCAAGATTGAACTGGTGATTTTCCTGCGCCCGATCCAAGTGGCGGAGTCGCGTGCATGAGTCTGGGCGGTGATCTGCTGGCGCGCGGCGTGCTGACCGAGGATCAGCTGCGCATCGCGCTGATCGAACAGAATGGCGAAGACTTCGCGCGCACGCTGGTTCGCCTCGGTTTTGTCAGCGAAGCGGTGATCGGCGACGTGCTCGCTGCGACCTTTGGCCATGCCCGCATCGACCCGGAAACCGCGATCCCAGATCCGGCTGCGCTTTCGTGTCTATCCAAAGAAGCCGCTACGCGTCATCGTGCTTTGCCGCTGGCGCTGGATGGATCAAAACTCACCGTGGCGCTCGCCAACCCGCACGATCTGCCCCTGCTCGACCAGTTGCGCCGCCTATTGGCCGGCATGCAGCTCGACATCCGCTGCGCGGGTGAAGCGGCGATTTTGCAGGCAATTGGCCGCCATTACGGGCATGAGCTTTCGATCAACGGCCTGCTGCGTGAAATCGAAACCGGCGGCGAGACGGATGCTGGCCAGTCCGTGATCCGCCTGATCGACGCGCTGCTCGCCGACGCGGTCACGCAAGGTGCGTCCGATCTGCATTTCGAGCCGGAAGAACACTTCATCCGCATCCGCTACCGCATCGACGGCGTGCTGCGACAGATCCG
>CAXYUI010000228.1:0-3479 GCA_964291975.1 uncultured Formivibrio sp.
ATCGCGCGTCACGCCATACCGACGCAAAATCCGGCGCAACTGTTCCAGCGCCTCGATCTGAATCTGACGCACACGCTCCCGGGTCAGACTCAGGCTATCAGCCAGGTCTTCCAGCGTACAAATCTCATAGCCATTCAGACCATATCGACGCTCGATGACCATGCGCTGCTTGTCATTGAGCTGCTTGAGCCATTCACGCACATAACGCTCAACCTCGGCGTTTTGCAAGATGGCTTCCGGGCCATCATGTTGATCGTCGGGAATCGATTCGCCAATCGTCAACATCGGATCAATATCCAGCGGTGCATCCAGCGAAGCTACCCGCTCATTCAGACCCATGACCCGACGAACATCTTCAACATCTTTTCCAACCAGATGGGCAATGTCTTCCAGCGCCGGCTCATGCCCCATATGTGCTTCCAAATGACGCTGGGCACGCAAGTACACGTTCAATTCTTTAATGACATGCACCGGCAAGCGAATCGTGCGCGACTGGTTCATGATCGAACGCTCAATGCTCTGACGAATCCACCAGGTCGCATAAGTCGAAAAACGAAAACCACGTTCCGGATCAAATTTTTCCAAGGCGTGCATCAACCCGATATTCCCCTCCTCGATCAGATCGAGCAGCGTCATGCCACGATTGATGTAATGCTTTGCAATATTCACCACAAGCCGAAGATTGTGTTCAATCATTTTCTGCCGGGCTTCAAAATCACCCTGCACCACCCTGCGGGACAAAGCTCGTTCCTGATCCGGAGTCAGCAAAGGGCTTTGCCCAATTTCATTCAGATAAATCTGAGTGACATCGCCAGTGCTTTCGGTAACATAAGTTGCGGCTTCTTCGGCAGCCTCTTCAGCCTCAGCCTCTACTTCTTCTGCAGCCTGTTCTTCATCATCCACGAGTTCGTTGTCGTCGAGCATGCCAATTTGATCGTTCATGGTTTTTATCCACCATTAATGAATTTTGTCGGATCCACCGGCTTGCCAAATCTGCGAATCTCAAAATGCAGTTTGACCTGGTCGGCATCTGAATCACCCATTTCTGCGATCTTCTCGCCCTTTTTGACCGCGTCTCCCTCGGCCACCAGCAGCTTTCTGTTATGCGCGTAGACAGACAGAAGCTCTTTATTATGTTTAATGATGACTAAATTACCATAACCTTGCAGCCCGCTTCCAGCGTAAACAACTTTTCCTGACGAAGAAGCAACAACCGGCTGCCCAACCTTGCCTTGAATATCAATTCCTTTGGCTTGCTCAGAGTAACCCCGGATGACTTTTCCTGTCGTTGGCAAGATCCAGTCAAGACTGATTGGCTCGATATTTTGTCGCTTTTCTACAACAGAACTTGGCTTTTCCGTTACTTTGGGCTGACTGGCCACAACAGGCTTGCTGCTTGACTTGTTTACCTTAACAGCAGACCCATCCGCTTGTACTGCCAGCGCGGACAAAGACGATTCACTGTAAGGTAAGCGCACAGCTTTGGGATAGGCATGCGTTTCTACCACAGAAGGCTCTGCCGTTTTTTCAGGCGAAAGCGGAACTGCAACAACCTTAGGCGCGTCCAGTGCAATTCTTACAGGCTCATCAGGTGGCGTCAGCCGTAAAACCTGATCGACCTTAATGTCATTCACATCGCTCAGTTGATTCCACAAAGCCAGATCACGGTAAGCCAGACCATGCTCCAGTGCGATCCGGAACAAATTGTCCCCTTTTTTGACCGTATAGGTCTCTTCCTCCCCTCCCGCAGCGCGAGGCGTGGGACTGGGACTTGGCGTGACTCGCACCGG
Source organism: uncultured Formivibrio sp. (assembly GCA_964291975.1). Taxonomy (GTDB): domain Bacteria; phylum Pseudomonadota; class Gammaproteobacteria; order Burkholderiales; family Chitinibacteraceae; genus CAXYUI01. The sequence continues at coordinate 1,791 of CAXYUI010000228.1, forward strand.
CGCGGCTTTCACTCGCGGTGCACTTTTAACGCTGCGATCAACGATAGGTGCAACTTGCTGGCGAGTCGTGCACGCAGAAAATGCCAGAACGGCCAATAGACTCAAACAAAGACGGCTCACAAAGTACTCCTGGAACAGGCCACTCAGGCAGAAACACCTGGCAAAAGAGGAACAAATTTAACTTTCTCAAGTCGGGTTTCAACCCAACCATCGTCCTTGCGTTCGATCAGGCGCAATTCCTGCTCCTGATCGCCGACCGGAAAAATCATGCGCCCGCCCATCGCCAGTTGCGGCAAGAGGTTTTCCGGCGGAATGGGGGCCGCGGCGGTCAGCATGATGACATCAAACGGGCCGCTTTCCGCCCAGCCCTTGCTGCCATCACCGTGACGCAGGCGCACATTGTGCACACCCAGCTTGGCGAGGCGTTCCCGGGCAGTCCGCGCCAGCCCGCCGATGCGCTCGATGCTGTAAACGGTTTTAAAAATCTGGGCAAGGATGGTGGTCTGGTAACCGCAGCCGGTGCCAATCTCCAGCACCTTATTGTGTGCCGGCACCATGCGTGCCAGCTCAGTCATGCGCGCCACGATGTAGGGCTGGGAAATGGTCTGACCAAACCCGATCGGCAGGGAGGTATCGTCATAGGCCTTGTGCGCCAACGCCTCATCGACATACAGATGCCTGGGTAGCTGCTCCATGATGGAAAGCACCTCATTGTCCGTGATGCCCAGCGTGCGCAACCGTTCAATCAAGCGGCTGCGCGTGCGCGCCGAAGTCATGCCAACGCCGTTGAGAATGGCGGGATTCAGACGGATAGCCATGCGGAGACAGTCTCCAGTTTCGGATAGGAAGTTAGATCGATAGAAAGCGGGGTCACCGAAACAAAACCGTGCTCGATGGCATGAAAATCCGTACCCTCCCCGGCATCCGCCACCGGGCCGATCGCGCCGACCCACCAGATGGTTTCGCCACGCGGATTTTCCGATTTGATCACCGGCGCAGATTTGTGCCGGCGGCCAAGCCGGGTCACTTTCACACCGCGCAGTTGTTCATACGGACAATCGGGCACATTCACATTCAAAAGTGTGGTGGTCGGTAAAGGCAGGCGTCGCTGACGATCGATCAGCTCACGCGCTACCCGCGCGGCGGTGGCAAAATGCACCGGATTGCGCGAAGCCAGCGAAACCGCGATCGCCGGAATACCCAGCAGAAAACCTTCCGTCGCGGCCGCTACCGTGCCGGAGTAAATCGTATCGTCGCCCATATTGGCGCCGTGGTTGATGCCTGACACCACCATATCGGGCAGCGTTTCCATCAAGCCGGTGGCCGCCAAGTGCACACAGTCAGTCGGTGTGCCATTCACATAATGAAAACCCGAAGGGGCGGTTCTGACCATTAGCGGGCGATCGAGCGTGAGCGAATTACTCGCGCCGCTGCGGTCACGCTCAGGCGCACAAACGACCACTTCGCCCACCTGGCCAAGCTCGGCCGCCAGCGCAGCGATGCCCGGCGCGAAATAACCATCGTCATTACTGATCAGAAAACGCATCAATCCCCTCCCCCGGTCGGGGTATTCTAATGGCGGACTGGCCTCGCGCCTACGAAATCACGCGCAGCTTAGGTCGATTGTTGTTAACGCGACTTGGCCAGATGCTTTAAAACCTGCGCCGCCGCCACAAAACCAAAAGTCCC
>CAXYUI010000229.1:0-3478 GCA_964291975.1 uncultured Formivibrio sp.
TCGCGGTATTCTCGGCGGGCGCTTTTTTCCTGTTGATGCGCCCGCTTACGCTGAGCAATGCGGCGGCGCTGGCTTTGTCGTCGCTCTATGTCTTTGAAAATGCGTTTATCGTGCATTTTCGCGCGGTGCATCTGGATAGCTTTCAGATGTGTTTTGTCTTGCTGGCGCTGTGGCGCTTTGTGGAAGGCTGGCGGCAAGAGGCGCGTTTGCGCGTGCGCGAGTATGCGGGTCTGGCGGCCCTGGTTGTGCTGGCGATGATGATCAAAATCAACGCCGGCATGTTCCTGCTGCTGATGCCGATGCTCTATCTGCGCGAAGCGCGCCTGGGTTGGCAGCTCAAGGATCTGGCGCTCAAAGTGCTGGCGGCCTGTGCGGCGATGCTGGCCGTGGTGGCGCTGGTGTTCACCGTTCACACTGCGCTCGGGCGCAAGATGCCGGATGGTGCGACTTCGGCTGGCAAGCAGGATATCGAGGCCATGTCGCCGGCTTATCGCGATTTCATCCACTTCAACCGGACTTTGACGCCGGCCGTGGTGGCGACGGTGACGGTCGATTACTTCAAGTTCATGAGCAAAAGCCATCTGGGCGTGCCCAAACTCGATGTCTGCAAAGTGGGTGAAAACGGCTCGCATCCGATGCACTGGCCGATCATGGACAAGACCATCAATTACCGTTGGGACAAGACCGGCGATCGCGTGGCCTATGTGCAACTCGCGGGCAATCCGGTGGTGTGGGGTTTGAGCTTGCTGGCGGTGCTGCTGAGCGCAGGCCTGATTGCCGGGCATCGGGTGTTTGGCCAGCCGCTCAGCGACAAGCCGACTTATACGCTGATCGAAGTGTTTGGCGGCATGTATCTGGTTTATATGGGGCTGCATCTGTATCTGGGTAGCCAGCGCGTGATGTACCTCTATCACTATTTTCTGGGTTTGATGCTGGGCTGTGTGCTGCTGGCCTTGTGCGGGCGTTATCTGATCAGCGCGCGGGCAGCCTTTGCCCGCCATGTAACGCGCTGGCTGGGGGGGATGATCTTGTTGCTGGTGCTGGGTTATCTGTATGTGCTGCCGCTGACTTACCATTTGCACATTGGCAAGACGCACTGCGAATGGCTGAACTGGCCGTTCAAAACGGTGAATTGCGTGAATTGATTCTGTTGTTTGGCTTGAAAGGCTCATGCTTGTACATGAGCCTTTTTTCTATCTAAATAGTTGATTTTTTTTGGTTTAATGGGGATTGTGCGCAGTTTCGGCGTGTCGACATCTACCAATCCGACCGTATTGCCGCTAGCTAAAGCACCCTCGATTCTTTTTCTAAAAATGGGGCGGTGCTTGAATGCATGGATGATCTTTCTGGTCTGGATGACAGGCTGAGACAGATTATTCTGTCGTCGTGCATCAGCGCCGGATTGGTTCGTGTGAGTGGGACATAAAATATTGGGCACAGCCCAAGACGAGAGACCAAAAAAACGCCACCGGGATTCCGGTGGCGTTTTATTTTGCAGTCGATCAGGCTTTCAAGCTGGTCAGGACTTCGTCGAGCATTTTCTTGGCGTCGCCGAACAGCATGCGGTTGTTGTCCTTGTAGAACAGTGGGTTATCTACACCCGCATAGCCGGAGGCCATCGAACGCTTCATCACGATGGAAGTTTTGGCCTTCCAGACTTCCAGCACCGGCATGCCGGCGATCGGGCTGGTCGGATCTTCTTGGGCGGCCGGGTTCACGATGTCGTTGGCGCCGATCACCATCACTACATCGGTGTCGGGGAAGTCTTCGTTGATTTCGTCCATTTCCATCACGATGTCGTACGGCACTTTGGCTTCGGCCAAGAGCACGTTCATGTGGCCCGGCATACGACCTGCTACCGGGTGGATGGCGAAGCGTACGTTCACGCCTTTTTCGCGCAGATGGCTGGTGATCTCGAACACGGTGTGCTGAGCTTGTGCCACGGCCATACCATAGCCCGGCACGATGACCACATTCTTGGCCTCGCGCAGCAGTTCGGCGGTTTCGCCGGCCAAGATCGGGTTGACTTCACCGACCGGCTCGGCGCTACCGGCTGCCTTCGGTGCTGGTTTGCCACCGTCGGGGCCAAAGCCGCCGGCGATCACGCTGATGAAGTTGCGGTTCATCGCCGAACACATGATGTAGGACAGAATCGCCCCCGATGAACCGACCAGTGCGCCGGTCACGATCAACAGGTCGTTCGAGAGCATAAAGCCTGTGGCCGCAGCCGCCCAGCCCGAGTAGCTGTTCAGCATCGACACCACCACTGGCATGTCAGCACCGCCGATGGCGATCACCATATGCACACCAAACAGCAGGGCGATGACGGTCATCACGATCAGCGCAGTCATGCCTTCCGCTACGGTGTGGGCGTTCAGGAACTGGTGACCGAAGTAGATCACGATCAAAAGGCCGATCAGATTGATGAAATGGCGACCCGGCAGCAGAACCGGCTTGCCGCCGATCTTGCCTGTGTGCTTGCCGAAAGCCACGACCGAGCCGGAAAAGGTCACTGCGCCAATCAAGATACCGACATAAATCTCGATTTCGTGGGTGGCTTTTTCAGCGCCGGTGTAGGCAATCGAGGTGTCGATATAGCTCGCGAAACCCACGAGGCAGGCCGCCAGACCGACGAGGCTGTGCATGAAGGCGACGAGTTCGGGCATTTGCGTCATTTTGACGACGCGCGCCAGATACAAGCCGATGGCGCCGCCGGCGACCATGGCACCGATGATCCACGGCAGACCCAGCGCGGCGACGCGCGGGCCAAAAACAGTGGCGAGCACCGCGATGGTCATGCCGAGCATGCCGTAGAAATTACCGCGGCGTGCCGTTTCCTGATTGGACAAACCACCCAGGCAGAGGATGAAAAGAATTGTTGCTCCGAGATAGGAGACCGTAGCCAAACTTGCAGACATATATTTTTCCCCTTACTTGCGGAACATGGCCAGCATGCGCTGGGTGACGGCGAAGCCGCCGAACATATTGATGGTGGCGAGCACAATGGCGCCCAGCGCGAGCCAGCGGATCACTTCATCCGGGCGCGCCACGCTGCCAGCTTCCGGCGGTGCGATTTGTACCAGCGCACCAATCGCGATGATGCTGCTGACCGCATTGGTCACGCTCACCAGGGGCGTGTGCAGCGCCGGTTTCACATTCCAGACCACCATGTAGCCCACGAAGCAAGCCAAGACGAACACCGTGAAGTGGCCGAGGAAAGCGGCCGGTGCAAAAGCGCCAATCAGCCAGAACAGCACGGCAGCGACGCCGAAGAGGATGGCCAGATTTTTCGGCGACATCGGCTCGGAGGGTTCGCCATGGCCATGGGCTTTCTTGGCGACCGGCGCGGCTGTTGCAGCGGCGGGTTTGGCCGCAGTGGCCGGCAGCTTGGGCGCGGGCGCCGGCCAGGTGATTTCGCCGTCCTTGATCTCGGTGAGGCCACGGATGGCGTCGTCTTCAAAGTTGACATTGATGATGC
>CAXYUI010000230.1:0-3463 GCA_964291975.1 uncultured Formivibrio sp.
CCTGCTGCCGCGCAATGCCTGGCTCTTTTTTGGCGAACGCTCAAGCCGGCACGACTCACTTTGCCGTTTTGAAATCGAATCCTGGCAACGCGCGCGGGTGCTGAGCAAAGTCGACCTGACCTTTTCGCGCGATGACCCGGTTGCGCCCTATGTGCAGGACAGCCTGATGGCGCAGGCGCGAGAAGTATGCGAATGGATCGAGGGGGGCGCGGATATTTTGATTTGCGGCAGCGCCCAGAAATTGGCGGTCGGCGTGGACCGTGTGCTGCGCAAGATACTGGGCTCCGCTCAGGTCGATGCCCTGCTGCAAACCGGGCGGATCAGGCGGGACATATTTTAAGGGCTTGCGGCACGCCGCAAGCCCTTTCAGATCGGCATGCGGATCGCAGACAGCCTGCGATCCGACATTTGATCAAAACGCCGGAACGACTTCGCCCTTGTACTTCTCGGCGATGAATTTCTTCACCGCCGGGCTCTTGATCGCAGCGGCCAGTTTCTTGATCGCAGCCGCGTTCTTGTTGTCTTCGCGGGTTACCAGAATGTTCACATACGGCGATTGGCGGCCTTCGATAAACAAGGCGTCGCGAGTCGGCACCAGCTTGGCTTCCAGCGCGTAATTGGTGTTGATCAGCGCCAGATCGACCTGGTTCAACACGCGCGGCAAGGTGGCAGCTTCCAGTTCACGAATCTTGAGCTTTTTCGGGTTGCTGGAAATGTCCTTGGTAGTCGACAGGATGTTGTTGCTGTCTTTCAGTTTGATCAGCCCGGCTTTTTCCAGCAGCAAGAGCGCGCGGCCGCCGTTGGTGGCGTCGTTCGGAATCACCACCGAAGCACCAGATTTCACCTCCTTGAGCGATTTGATCTTGGTGCTGTAAATGCCGAAAGGCTCGATATGCACGCCAGCCACCGACACCAGCTTGGTGCCTTTTTCCTTGTTGAAGCTATCGAGGTAAGGCTGATGCTGGAAGAAGTTGGCGTCGAGCATTTTTTCGGCGACCTGCACATTGGGCTGAACATAGTCGGTAAAGACTTTCACGGTCAGCTCCACGCCTTCCTTGGCCAGCTGCGGCTTGATGAATTCGAGGATTTCAGCGTGCGGCACAGCCGTACCGCCCACGGTGATTTTGTCGACGGCGTAGGCATTAAAGGCGACAGCCGCCAGAATCAGAGCCAGTGTTTTTTTCATGTTTGTTTTCCTTGTGGGAGTCAAAAGCACACCGCGCAGGTTTGGCTGCGGCGCGCGGCTTTATTTGCGGCTGAAGCGGATCACCAGCCGATCGCCAATCATCTGCAAAATCTGCACCAGAATCAACAGCAATCCTACCGTCACGATCATCACATCGGTGCGAAAACGCTGATAACCGAAGCGGATCGCCAGATCGCCCAGACCGCCGCCGCCGATCACGCCCGACATTGCGGCGTAAGACACCAACGCAATCGAAGTGACCGTGACCGCCGCCAAAATGCCTGGCAAAGCTTCGGGCAAGAGCGCCCAGAGCACGATCTGGCGCGTGGTCGCCCCCATGGCCTGCATGGCTTCCACAATGCCGCGCTCGACTTCGCGCAACGCGGTTTCGACGAGCCGAGCAAAGAACGGCGTGGTACCGACCACCAGCGGCGGAATCGCCCCGCCGACACCCAAAGACGTGCCCACCAGCCAGACCGTGACCGGAATCATCACAATCAGCAAGATAATGAAAGGCACCGAGCGCAGCACGTCCACGAGGAACGAGAGCACGGCATCCACCACCGGCTGCGCCAGAAGCTGGCGTTTGCTGGTCAGAAACAGCAGCACCCCGAGCGGCAAGCCAAAGAGCACGGTAAAAAACAGCGATCCGCCCAGCATCAACAGCGTATCGAGCGCAGCCTGGCCGATGTCCAGCCAGTCGATATCAGTCAAAAATTCCATCAGTTCAACTCCTCAATACGCACGCCTTGCGCCTTCAACTGGGTCAACGTCGCGCCAATCTGCGCGTCACTTCCCGCAAAGGACACCACCAACTGCCCGCACGGCGTGGCTTTGATGCGCTCGATGCGGCCAGTCAGAATCGTGAAGTCGATCGCATGGTCGCGAACGGCTTGCGCCAGCACGGGCTGATACGTTGCTGCGCCGATAAAGGTCAGGCGCACCAGCTTGCCGCCCGCCTGCGCCAGATCCGCGCACAGATCGCCCTCGTCCTGATGCTCGGCTTCGAGCACAAAACGGCGCGTGGTCGGATGTTGCGGATGCAGGAAGACCTCGGTCACCGGGCCTTGTTCGACAATCACCCCGCCATCGAGCACGGCCACGCGGTCGCACAGCGTGCGCACGACGTCCATCTCATGCGTGATCACGACAATCGTGAGACCCAGACTGCGGTTGATTTCGGCCAGCAGATCGAGCACCTGGCGCGTGGTTTGCGGGTCAAGCGCGCTGGTGGCTTCATCGCACAGCAGCACCTTGGGGCGATTGGCGAGCGCGCGCGCAATGCCGACGCGCTGCTTTTGCCCGCCCGAAAGCTGCGAAGGATATTTGTCACGCTGGTCAGTCAGACCGACAAGGGCCAAGAGTTCATCGACGCGCGCGTCGATCTGCGCATCCGTGAGTTCACCCGCAATGCGTAGCGGCACAGCCACGTTCTGCGCGATCGTGCGCGAACCCAAAAGATTGAAATGCTGAAAGATCATGCCGATGCGCTGACGCAAGGCGCGCAGGCCTTCGTCATTCAGGGCAGTCACTTCCTCGCCATCTACCCAAACCTGGCCGCCACCGACGTCTTCGGGCCGGTTAATCACCCGCACCAGCGTCGATTTGCCCGCGCCCGAATGGCCGACAATGCCGTAAATTTCGCCAGCGCCGATTTCGAGGCTGACATCGCGCAAGGCCGGAACGTCTTGCCCGGCCACGCGATAGCTTTTTTTAATGTTTTCCAGACGGATCATGCCTGTTTCCTGTCAAGCTGCGTCAGAGTTGCGCAGCGATGTCATCGCAACCGGCTATCTTAATCCACTGCGCCATGATCGGCGACTGGTCTGACCGCCAAGCCATCCACAAAAGCTGTGGACAGCCCTGTTGGCAGACGGCCTTGCGCCTTGATCCACAAGGCATTTAATGAATTGCTGTTTTTTAGTGCGGATCACATCACGCAAAGCACGCACTATGCTGGATGCACCGCGCCGCTCAACTTGAAAAGTCAGGCCTTTTCCGCATCTAGCCGACAGGCAAACACGCACAGGAGCCACTATGTTCGGTCTATCCAAAAAAATGACGCAGGAGCTCGCGGCGCTGCGCGCCGAGCTGGAACCACTTCAGGCCATGGTCAAAGCACTTGATCAAAACGTCGCGCGTATCGAATTCACCCCGGATGGGGAGATCCGTCATGCCAATGCCCTGTTCTGCCAGACCATGGGTTATCAGATGGTCTAAATCGCAGGGCAAAATCACCAAATATTCTGTGTTGCGTCACTGGTCGCCAGTCAGGAT
>CAXYUI010000231.1:0-3414 GCA_964291975.1 uncultured Formivibrio sp.
CGGAAAGTTTTTTGCAGACTTTTCATCGCAACCTCGACATTTCCGCGAAAGAAATTTTTCGTTCAAATCAAAACAGGGCGCTGCGCGCCCTGTTTGTTACGGCATGAAGATCAGACTTTTTTCTTGAGACATTCGCTCATGAACTTTTTGCGCTCATCGCCCTTGAGCTGCTTTTCGCCAGCCTGCTGATTACAGATCTTCATTTTGTCTTGTTGCGTCGGGGCAGAAGCCGCAGGCGCACTGGCTTTCAGACAGGAAGACATAAAAGCCTTGCGTTCATCTCCTTTGAGCGCTTTGGCCTTGGCATCAGCGTTGCAGGTTTTCATTTTTTCTTGCTGGGCCGTCGCGGCCAGCGTGGCTGTGGAAACCGTGGCCAGAAGGGCCAGCGCCAAAACACGAATCATGGTCATCACGAACTCCTTGAGTAGTTTAAAGGCTCACAAAACGCCTGTGTGGGCAGAATCATGATCATTTATGAAACGAAATTCAGCAATAGCTTCGTCCAGATGAGCGAAAAAAGCGTCGTCACCTAAGGCATCAATCACACCAAAACGATGCAAGGCTTCGCGCAAGGGGCGATTGCAGCGCGCAAAGACCAGACGAACGTTGCGCTTATGCAACTCCCGATGCAAATCAAGCAGATATTCAACAGCGGTGACATCGACTTCGACCATGGCTTGCGCATCCAGCACCACCCAGCGTGCGTCCGGATGCTGCACCAGCAAATCTTTGATGCGATCAACAAAATAAGCGGCGTTCACAAACAAAAGCGGGGCATAAAAACGGTACACGATCAAACCGGGCAGGCTTTGCTCGACCTGGGCTTCGCCAATGTCATGCAGACCGGTTCGGCCGGCATCTTCGCGCAGGACCGCATCATAAGGCCTTGAAAAATAATGAATCATTCGCGCCAAAGAAAGACTAATTCCAGCCAAAATGCCGGGCAAAATACCCACCAACAAAACGCCCAGCGAGGTGAGGATGGCGAACACGCCCGCTGCCCGATCCAGCCGCCACAGGCGTTCCATATCGCGCATGCCGATCAGCTGCAAGCCGGCAAAAACCAGCAAGGCAGCCACCGCCACCGAAGGAAGTCGATCCAGACAAGGCGTAAAAAACAGCAGAAATACGCCCATCAGCGCAGCAGCCACCAAGCCGGAAAACTGACTTTTGGCTCGCGCCGAATGATTGAGCGATGTACGCGACTGACTGGCGCCCAGCGGAAAACCACCAAATAGACCCGCCACCACGCTGGCCACACCAATGCCGGTCAACTCCCGGTTGGCATCGCTGGTCTCACCGCGTTGCTGGGCAAAAGCGCGCGCCATCAGAATGCCTTCGGGCATGGCCAGCATCACAATGCCCACGGCGGCGGGCAGGAGTTTGACGGCGTCGCTCAAAGCCAAAGCCGGCCAGTGAAAACCCAGCTCAGGCACGCTTAAAGGGCCGACCATGCTCAAGCCCAAGCTGCGCCAGCTCACCCCAAAATCCGCCAAAATCACCAGTAAAAAAACTGGAATCGCTACCGGCCACTGTGGCCGCCAGCGCTTGAGTCCATACATCAGCGCGATCAGCGCGCCGCCCAGCGCCAGCGAAGGCACATGCCAGTCGATACGGCTCTGCCATAAAGCCCACAAGCGGGGGATGAACTCGTCTTCACTCACACTGATGCGCGCCAGTTTCGGGAGTTGCGTAGCGATCAAAATCAATGCCGCGCCCTGCATAAATCCGGCCAGAATCGGCCGCGACAGAAAATCAGCCATCGCGCCTAGGCGCCAGAGGGCCGAAACCAGCAAGAAACAGCCGACCATCAGCGCCAAGAGACTGGCCAAAGCCGCCGCACGCCACGGACCCCCACCCGAGAGTGGGCCGACGCCAGCGGCGATCAGCAGCGCAATCGGGGCAGGGGGGCCGACAATCACGCAGCGCCACGAACCCAGAAAAGCGTATGCGATCATGCCCAAAAGCGCGGTGACCAAGCCGGTTTGCGGCGGCAAGCCAGCGAGTTCGGCGTAGGCGATCACCGAAGGGATCGCCAGCACGCCGACGCTGATGCCAGCCTGCAGATCGTCGCGCAACCAAGCTTTGCGGTAATACCGCAGCACTTGCCATCCGGCTAGCACCTTCATGCGCCCTCCTCCCGCTCAAAAACGATTGGACCCCAGCGAGAAAAACAGTCGCAGCTGTTTGTTGTCGCCATAGGCTGCGCCCAGATACAAAGGCCCCAGCACGCTTTCATAGCCCCAGAATAGCGCGGCGCTTTGATGCCAGCTCTTATCACTGACCACGCCACGCACCCGGCCGCCTTCCAGGGAAAGTCCGGCATGATGATTGCCGGAGCCGGCGAGCGAAGCGCCCAAGGTGCGGTAAAACTGCAAGCGCGCGAATTCTTGCTGCGTGCCTAGGAGCTCCTGATAGCGATAACTCGACAGGCGAAATGGCCCGCCGAGCCAGCCCAGATTAGCCAGTGAGTCCTCACCGCCGTCCAGCACCTGACCGCCCAAGGTGAGATTGCCCGCGGCCTGCGTCCCGAAAGCTACGGCCTTGCGCCATTGCCCAAAATAGCGCCGGTACTGACCCTCTTTGCCCGAAGTGCTGTTGAAAATTTGCAAGGTGCTGGCGGCGCCGCGTCGAGGGAAATACAGATTGTCGAGCTGGTCATAAAAGAGTTCGGCGCGAAAACCGGCATCGCGCGCGCTCAAATTAGGCAAAAGCGGCTGACCAATTTGGCGAAAAGCTCGGTAATCGCTGACCAGAAAGCCCAGCCGCAACTCGCCATAGCGCAACTGGCTGGTTCCCAGATCCAAACCGGCTTGGCGACGGCGGAAGTTGTATTCGGCAATGGTTTCACCGCCATCACTCAGCGCCAAAGGCTGCCTTTCCAGCGCAAACCAAGGTGAGATAAAGCCGTAACCATCCAGATGCAGGGGCTGGAAAAACTCGCTGGCCAGTCCGAGTTTACGGCCGACCACCGCCGTGGTCTTCCATTCTGCGCCAAGGCGATTAACCCAGCTGCGCCGATACATCAGCGCCAGCTCAAAGACTTGGGCGCGGTCTTCATCGCCCGCCAGCGCCAGCCCGGCGCTCAGATAATTTGGACCCCAGTCTTTTTCCACCGGCTTTAAGGTCACCGCCTGCCCGCCAGCCACATCCGCCAGTACATAATCGAGTTGGCTGAAATCACCGCGCCCGTAAATCCTGTTCAAGCGTTGTTGCATTAAATTGATATCGAGTGGTTGGCCGAGCGGAATATCGGCCGCCTCTTTCAATACATCCGGATTCACCCAAGCCAGCGCTTCCACATCCACGTCCACCACTGGCCGCACCGGAGCGCGGCGAGCCAAACGATGCGACTGCCAATGCCGCCATGCCGCTTCATCTAGCGCCAAAGCCTGTAATCGCCCCAGATTCTGC
>CAXYUI010000232.1:0-3401 GCA_964291975.1 uncultured Formivibrio sp.
TGAGTTTTGCCGAGTCGTCGTTTTTCCCGGTTCCGCCCGATGTCATGCTGGCGCCGATGTCGCTGGCCAATCCGCGTCGCGCCTGGTTTTTGGCCTTGCTGACCACGCTGACTTCAGTGGCTGGCGGCCTGTTGGGTTATGCGATCGGCTATTTTGCGATCGACGCCATTCTGCCCTGGCTGCAAGGCAGCCGTTATTGGCCGGCTTATCAAACCGCGGTGACCTGGTTTGGCGAATGGGGCGTATGGGCTGTGTTTATTGCCGGCTTTTCGCCCATTCCCTACAAGGTGTTCACCATTGCCGCCGGCGGTCTGTCCATGGCCTTGCTGCCGTTTACCCTGGCTTCGCTGATCGGGCGCGGTTTGCGCTTTTTTCTGGTGGCCGGACTGATGGCCTGGGGCGGCGCCAAGATGGAATCCACCCTGCACCGCTATGTCGATCGTTTGGGCTGGGCCACGGTGGCGGTGGTGGCCATAGCCGGACTCTGGCTGGGTCTGCGCTAAGCTACCAAGCCCGCGCGGCCGGCCCCAGGCGCCGGCCGTGCTCATCAAGCAAGCCTGTCAACAAAGCCCGGCCCTGCGCATCCACGCGAAACTCCCCCAAGCGGGCTTTTTCGTACACCTGCGCCGTGCCTTCCTGAAAAAACCACGCATCGGTAGTGATCCGCGCCTGCCCTTGGCGGATGCGGTATTGCAAGAGGTGTTCGTCAGGCGCGAGCGGCGCGCCGCTGTGGATACGGCGCAGGCTCGCCACCCGGCTGGCGTCGAGCGCAACGACCAGCAATCCATCATCTTTGGGGTTGTTGCGCACCGCGCGCGCGACTTCAAAATCCAGCCGCATATAGTCGCCCTGCATCAAGGAGCGAGGATCAACCGGCGCGAGTTTCAGCCGCACAATGTCGCCGTTGGCCAGCAATTGCTCTTTTTGCCAGATGGCGTGATTGATGAGGCCGAGCACCAGCAGCGCGGCGACCAGCAAAAGCGTTCGTTCAAGCTTCATGGTTCTGCTCCTTGAGCGTGGCGTTCAGGATGAATCGGGCCAGCAAAAGACCCGCGCCAGTTCCCATCAGCGCGATGGATTTGACCAGCAGCGTGGTGTGCAGATCGTAGTAATAGCGCGATAGCGCATAGACCAGAAAAGCGAGCGCCAGTCCGCCCAGAATGCGGTTGCCGCGCGCGATGCCGATCAACAGCACGGCAATCGCGGCGATCAGCCCGTTGATCCAGAACCCGGCCACCAGCAGCCCCGCCGTACCGACCCCAGCCAAAAGACCCGCGCGCTGACTGTATCCGCCGCGCCGCCACAGCCGGTAAACCAGCGTGGCCAGACAGGCCGCCGAGCCGGCAAAAACCAGCGCGTGCAGTGTAGGCAGGACGCTGGCCAGCGCAGGATCGACATCGCGGTAACGCCAGCCACCGCGATAGAGCGCGCTGGCAAACAGCGCGATCGCCAGGGCGTAGGCCACCGGTCGCCACAGCCCGGCTTGCGCGCTGGCGCGCCAGGTGCTTTCGCGCAGCCACACAGCAACGACGGCGATCAGGAACAAGAACGGCGCAATAAAACTGACTCGCAAATCGGCCAGCCAGCCCGTCAGCGTGGCGGCGGCAATCAGGCTGCACAGAAAGCGCTGCAAATCACTGCGATAAAACGCGACCAGCGTCACTTCAAAGGCCATGGCCAGCAGATAGGCCGGCGCGGTGGAGTCGAACTGCTCAAACAGCCCGACAAAAACCAGCGCCTGCCCGGCCAGACTGAGCGCAAGGGTGAACTGCTGCAACAGCGGCTGACGCTGATCTGCGCGGTCGAGCGCTACTGTGGCGACACTGGCGATCAGGCCGATCAGGATGCACAGCAGCGCTTCGTCGAAAATCCGGCGCAAGAACGTGCCAACAAATCCAAGCAAAAACACCGCCGCGAGCCAGCCGCAAAAGCCGAGCAGGATGCGGATAAACCACGGCGAAGCCGTTTCGGCGCTGATTGCAGGCAGCGGCGCGGCGAGCAGGTTTTCTGCGCGCAGGCGGCTCTGGATTTCTTCAAGATTGAGGGAATTCATTCGCTGTCCTCCTGCTGGATTTTGCGCAGCATCACGGCCCAGAATGCCGACTGGCCGACCACCAGGGCCGCAAGCAACAGAAAGATGCCTTCGACGGCGTGATAGTCGCTCGCCTCAAACAGCCAGTGGCCAATTGCGCATGTCACCACCACGATCTGGCTCAGCGCACACAGGGTCAGCACGAAAAGATCGCGCCAGATCAGCCGGTGCAGCAGATACATCCCGACCAGCAAGGCCGGATACAGCAGCAGGGTAAGCGCGCGCGGCATGAACACATGATCGGCCTTGCTGAAAATAACGATGACGGCCAGCACGGAAAGATGAAACAGCCCGGTCGCCGCCAGCAAACGCGCAGGCCAGCGCGCCGCCAGCCAGTCGATTCCCCGCTGCTGCCCCCACTCCCAGACGATGAGCGCGGAAAGATTAAAGAGCGCCAGCGTCAGGAACAGCGTATCGCTACGGCGATCGAACCAGCCCCAGCGCTGCCAATACAGACTGATCGCCACATTCACCACCGCCACCCACAGCACCCAGATGCCGGAAAAACGCCCGATGATGGCCCAGGGCAGAATCAGCGCCGCCCAGGTCGCGAACAACTGCCACGGATCGGCGCCGGTCTGATAAACCTGACCGAAAATGGCCAACACCACCCCGGTCAGAAAACAGGCGCAAAAGAGCGCCATCTTGCCGCTCAAATCCTTCACCCCGCGCCATAGCGCGAAACCGAGCGCAATCAAAAGCGCGGCCTGCCCGACCGCCAGCTTGCCGAGTCGGCCAATGTCGTCCCAGTTAAAGGCAAAGAAAAACAGCACGCCGAACACCAGAAACACCGCGCCGGCAATCAGCAGCAGCCGGTCGAGCAGCAAACGCCAGCGCTGCGCCGATGGCAGGGCCTCGGCGAGTCCCAGCGCGCGCTCCAGAGCCGGAGGTGAAAGATCGCCGCGCTCGGCGTGTTGGTGCAAGAGATCGGGAATTGAATTGGGCATGACGCAACTCCTGAAAAAAACTTTCAGAAGTGTAAGGCGTATTGCGATCGAGAGGGGAAATGAATGCAAGCGGCGTTTGTTTTTGTTGTAGATTGAGGCGTTATGCAACGAGGCATCTTATCCTGTGGATTATGCAAAAATAAATTGACCGTCAAGACGGTATCTACACGGCTGATTTAAATGGCGATATCCCTGTCAGGTCCCGGATGAATATCTGCTAAAAAGTAAGCGTCCGTTACTGATGGGTCGTGAAGTTCTCGCGACCATCATGGCAGGAAGAAAGGACTGGGCAACGACATGCTGATCTCCTTGCATAAAAACGCCACCACCACGCCAGCGTCCCGCGGGGCGGCGCGTTCGAT
>CAXYUI010000233.1:0-3359 GCA_964291975.1 uncultured Formivibrio sp.
GGGAAATACGACAAAGCCAGTACGGGAAAGCGTGCTCCTTCCAAATCACCGACTTGGCAATCCTTCAAGGGAGCAAACCGCCAGGCGAAAAGGGGCTCGCAAAGCGCCTTCTTTCGCCGCATCCTCTGTTGCACAAATGAATGGCCACGAATAGCAAAACTTGACAACCATGAAATAGTTACAGATTTACAAGTGGTTCTGCTGCGGTGCGCAGATATAATGGCTACGCACTGCTTTTTACTTTTTCTTTCGGGAGCACTCATGAAAACAGCAACAAAAATCGCCCTGCTCGCAGCTACATTGGCCGCTTCCTCCCTAGCATCCGCAATTGAAACGCCGAAGCGTTGGTACATCATGCCCGGCCTCAATACGATGAAGGCTGATTCGGACTGGAATGCTGACAATCGCCTGGTCGGCGGCAGCCTCAAGCTGGGCGCTGAAATCAGCAAGCAATTTGACCTGCAAGCCGGTGTCGCACTGGCTCGCTCGCAAGCCTCCAACAATAGCTACAAGCAAGAAACGGCGGGTGTCGACGCGCTGTGGATGCTTTCGCGCAAGTCTTTGCGTCCGTTCCTGTTAGCCGGCCTCGGCGCTGAAAACGACAAGATCCAAACCGCAACCCGCAAAGCCAATGGCTATGCACCGTACGTCAACGCCGGCGGCGGCGGGCAGTGGCCTGCCGAAAAACACGCCATGCTGCAAGCCGATCTGCGCTACTTGGTTGGCAAGGTCAATGAAGACCGTTGGAATCAGGAATACAGCCGCAACCTCGTCGGCCATGTCGGCTTTGGTTTGGCTTTCGGCAATGGCGCCAAAGCAGCCCCGACACCGACCCAAGCTCCGGCTCCGACCAAGGCGCCGGTTGCTACGGCAACGCCGCGTCCAACCGCTACGCCAGCACCGACCGCGACACCGCGTCCGACGGTAGCCCCGACCGCCGTTCCGGCACCGAAGGTTGAGCGCATCACCCTGTCGGCATCCAGCCTCTTTGCTTTGGGCAAGGCTGAGCTCGGCAGCGACACCGCAGAACTCGATAAACTGGCCACCCTGCTAACCCAATATCCGGAAGCTGGTGATATCCAGATCAACGGTTACACCGATCGTCTGGGTAGCGCCAAGGCCAATCTGGCTCTGTCGAAAAAACGCGCTGATGCGGTGAAGGCCTATCTGGTCAAGAAGGGCGTACCGGCTGATCGCGTGAACACGGTTGGCAAGGGCAGCGCTGATCCGGTCGCGAAGTGCGATAGTGTGAAAAAGCGTGCAGAACTGGTGCAGTGCCTGGCTCCGGATCGTCGTATCGAAATTGAACCGATCACGATTCAGCGCAAGGTCAAGTAATCCAGTAATCCACCACAAAACCCGGAACCCAGGTTCCGGGTTTTTTAATTGTCGAAAACCGCCTTATTCATGCTTGATTCGCATCAACTTGCCAAAATTTAACATGGCGATTTTCCTGACTTCGTAGTACATTCGCGCGCGAATTCGGGATACCCCCGAAAATCACCATTCATAGGAAAAGCAATGTCCTCCGCAAACGCTACTACCGCCAATCCGGCACCGCTCGGCCTGCTTGGCTTTGGCATGACCACAGTTCTGCTCAACATCCACAATGCTGGTTTCTTCGAACTGACCAGCATGATTCTGGCCATGGGCATCTTCTACGGCGGCATCTGCCAGATGATCGCTGGCGTGCAGGAATGGAAGATGGGCAATACCTTTGGCGCAACCGCCTTCACTTCTTACGGCGCTTTCTGGCTGACCCTGGTCGCCCTGATCGGCCTGCCCAAGCTGGGCTTCGCCGCCGACAACGATGTGTCGATGGGTTGCTACCTGGCGATCTGGGGCATCTTCACCCTGTGCATGTTCATCGGCACCCTGAAGCTGAACCGCGCCCTGCAAGTGATCTTTGGCTCGCTGACCATCCTGTTCTTCCTGCTCGCCGCGCACAAGTTCACCGGCAACCACCTGATCGGTCAGATCGCCGGCTTTGAAGGGATCTTCTGCGGCGCTTCGGCCATCTACGCCGCTATCGCGCAAATCCTGAACGAAGTCTACGGCAAGACCGTACTGCCGCTCGATTGCTGCAAAAAAGAAGCCTGCTGCAAGTAAGCAGTATGGATCTGATAAAAAAGCAGGCATCTCGCCTGCTTTTTTATTGCCCGGATTCTTGTGGATATAAAAAAAGCCGCTGGAAAGCGGCTTTTTCGCGAACACCCAACGCTTAGTTGGCGCGCTTTTTGAATTCGCCGGTGCGGGTATCGATTTCGATCTTTTCGTCGGATTCAATAAACGCAGCCACTTGCAGCTCGTAGCCGTTAGCCAGCTTGGCAGTCTTCATGACCTTGCCCGATGTGTCGCCACGGGCAGCCGGTTCGGTGTAAGCCACGGTGCGCACGATGGTGGTCGGCAGTTCAACCGAGATCGCCTTGCCTTCGTAGAAGGTCACTTCGCAGATGTCGGTCATGCCGTCTTCGATGAAGTGGAAAGCGTCGCCGAGATTGTCTTTTTCAACTTCGTACTGGTTGTATTCGGTGTCCATGAAGACATACATCGGATCAGCGAAGTAGGAGTAGGTGCAATCCTTCTTGTCCAGAACCACCACATCGAACTTTTCGTCCGCTTTGTAGACGGATTCCGACGGGGCATCGGTCAGCAAGTTCTTCATCTTCATTTTCACAACAGCGGAGTTACGGCCCGACTTGTTGTATTCAGCCTTTTGCACGACCAGTGGATTGCCGTCGACCATGATCACATTGCCGGGGCGGAGTTCTTGAGCGGTTTTCATCAGAAATAATCCTGTTACTGCGGTTTATTGGGATGGGTAAAAAATTAGCCGGCTATTCTACCTTGCCGGAGACGAATTTGACCAGATTAGCCACAAGATCGCCGCGCAAAGCCAATCCATCAGCCCAAGCGCTCGCGTGAGCCTGCAATTGTGTCCAACAATCAAGCAGCGCCAGAATCTGCACCGTTTCACCACGATTCCATTTTTGCGAAAAATCACCCAGCAGCGCCGCGCCAGCGGGGTCACACCCAGCAAGATAAAGCTTTAAAAACGCATTGAGCTTGTCAAAATGCGCGTCCTCTTCTTGCTGGTAAATTTGCCAAATAAACGGTTTGGCCGCCCATTGCGCGCGCACAAAGCTGTCTTCCCCGCGCACGAAATTGAGATCGCAAGACCAAAGCAGACGGTCGTAATCGTCTTGCGCCAGCATCGGCAAAACAGTCAGCGTCAAACTACCCTGCCCGACCGTCATCCCAGCGCGCAGTTGCACATTCAAGGCCGAGGCGACTTCCGGCAAGGCGCGCCCTTCGGGCAGATAGAACTGCACCGGGCGCGGCAGCACTGACAATCCGGC
>CAXYUI010000234.1:0-3339 GCA_964291975.1 uncultured Formivibrio sp.
AGCACCGACGTCACCATCAGCCCAATCGCAAACGGATAACCCCAAGGCTTATCAAGTTCAGGCATGAAACGGAAGTTCATCCCGTACCAGCTGGCGACTAAGGTCGGCGGCATGAACATCACGGCAGCCACCGAGAACATTTTGATGATCTTGTTCTGCGCCAGATTAATCAGGCCCATCACCGCGTCCATCAGGAAGTTGATCTTGTCGAACAGAAACGCCGAGTGATTATTCAAGGATTCCAGATCGCGCAGGATTTCGCGCAGGTTCGCTTCCTGCTCCGGGCCGCATTGGCGGCTACGCAGCAAAAACGACAGCGCGCGGCGCGTATCCATCAAGTCCAGCCGCACCTTGCCGTTCACGTCCTCATGCTTGGCCAGTTCCGCCACGGCTTCGGCCATGATCTGGTCGGTCATCTCGTCCTGGCTCTTGAGTACGCGCTGACTGATAGGCTCGAGCTCGGTGTAGATTTCTTCGAGCATGTCGGCGTCGTATTCGACGGCGAGTTCGAACAGCGTCAGCAGAATATCTTGCGGATTACTGACCAGCCCGGGCTGCATGCGCGCGCGCAGGCGAAACAGCCGGAATACGGCGAGTTCTTCCTGGCGAATGGTCACCAAGCGGTCTTGATTGAGCGTAAACGAGACGGTGACGTTGTCGGTTTCATCGCCGCCCTTGTGCAAAAAGAACGAGCTGATATGAATGCCGCTGTCGTCCATATAGCAACGCGCGGATTCTTCGATGTCTTCCATTTCCTCGTCTTCGGGCAGCTCAACGCGGAAGGATTTTTCCACCAATTCGCGCTCTTCCAATGTCGGATCGACCATGTCGAGCCAGATCACTTCGGGGCGAAGGATGTCGTCCACGGTGGGTTTGGAGAGCTGAACCAAGCGGCCGTTTTGCAGCACAAACGCTTTGATCGAATCAATCGGTGTTTGCTGCACCGACAGCGCGGCGCGCAATTCTTCACGCTTTTCGTCTTCCAGATCTTCCAGCAAAGGGCCCAAGCGTTCGGCCGGCAGTTTGCCCAGAAGGCGCACCAGCTCTTCCCACTCCATGGCGGCGGCGGCGGCTTCCAGCGTGGACTGCTCCACCGAGGCGAGCACCACCATGCGCACACTGCCGGTCAGCTCCAGCAGCACATAACCAAGGCGTTCAACGCCGATCAGGCCGATCACCGCGTCACGATCGACATGCGGCAGGGAATCGATAATGGCGGCGATATCAGCCGGATGCAGGTGTTCGAGCTTGCGCGCAAGTTCAGCCAGATTCTGCTTGTGCACGACGTTTTCGACCAAAGACTGCTTGGCGCCTTCCTGGCGGTGCGTCAGGTCTTCCACCACCTGCTGGCGACTCAAGAGGCGCTTGACCTCTTGCAGGCTTTTTTGCAGGATTTCCCTCGGTTTGCGCTCGAATCCGGCCATGTTTTTCTCCGCCTGAAAATGCTGCCGGAGTTTAGCACAGCGGCTCCGCCTACGCGCCGCGCAAATCCGCACTGAAGCTCGCTTGCAACATGGGATAATCGCGCCATGAACTACGCCGAATTTTTCCGCCAGAGCGGACTCGATCGCAGCGACACGCTGGCGCTTTTTACCCATGCCACCGGCCTGACCCGTGCCTGGCTGATCGCCCATGACCGCGACGAGATCAGCCCCGAGCATCTGGCCAACCTGCAAGCCTTGATCGCGCGCCGGCAAGCTGGCGAGCCTGTCGCCTACATCGTGGGCTATCGCGAGTTTTATGGTCGCGATTTTGCCGTGAATCCGGCGGTGCTGATTCCGCGCCCGGACACCGAACTCTTGGTTGAACTCGCGCTCGCGCGCGCACCACAAAACGCCCGCGTCATTGATCTGGGTACGGGTTCGGGCTGCATCCCGGTCACGCTCAAACTCGAACGTCCCGATCTGGAGCTCAGCGCGCTCGATCTCTCGCCCGCCGCGCTCGAAACCGCTCGCGGCAATGCCGAGCGTGTGGGTGCAGCGGTGCGTTTTTTGCAATCGGATTGGTTAGCCGCGGTCAGCAATGAAAGCTTCGATCTGATCGTCAGCAATCCGCCCTACATCCACCGCGACGATGCGCATTTGGCCAAAGGCGATCTGCGCTTTGAGCCACGCAGCGCGCTCACCGACGAAGAAGATGGTTTGGCGCACCTGCGCCACATTGTCAGCACCGCACGCGCACAACTCACGCCGGGCGGCTGGCTCTTGCTGGAACACGGCTGGGATCAGGGCGCGGACTGTCGAGCATTATTAAAGCAAGCCGGCTACGCCAACGTCACCACCTGGCAGGACTTGGGCGGCAACGATCGTGTGAGTGGCGGGCAACGCTAATCCGCCTACCTGAGCCAGCGCCGCAGCGTGGTCAGGCTGGCGGGAAGAATTTCGACTTCGTACCAGAGCGTTTGATATTGCGGCCCCAGCTCGATCACCGCGCGCTCTTGACCGCTGATCGGCACCGCCTGCATCCGCTTGCCGCTTGCATCCAGCGCCCAGACATCGACGCGGCTGGCCTCAACAGGCAAGACAATGCGCGCCCCCAAGCCCTCAATCCGGGTCGGCGCTTTGCCCCACTGCCGACCCACGCTGGTTTTCTTTTCGTCACGCCAGCGCTGATCGGTATTTTCCATCTGCCCCAGCGCGCTTAACAAAATACGGCCAGGCTGATCGAACCCTGTGCCGTCGATCACTGTTGCCATCAAAACGCCCCAATCATTGCGCGCTGACAGCAACTCAACGTCGACGCCGGATAAAGATTGCACGCCCGCCTTCAGGCCGATCACTCCTTTACTGAGCGGCGTATCGATCCGGGTGGTGGCGCCCCAATGCAATTGACTGGATGTTTGCGTTGAGCGCCCTGCCACACTGACGGGCGAGCGCAAAGCGTCGGTGCGCACCAATCCCAAGGCCTCCGCGCCGACCGATTTACCAGAAAGACGCAGCGCTTCAATCCAGCGTGCTGTATCGGGCACAACGCCAGCCGCAGACATGGGAGAGCGGACATCGCCACGCCGCAATAACGCCGCACTGGCGATCAGGCTAGCCATCTTGAGCGGATTGCTCTCGATATCGAAAAAGCTGTTGACGACGCCCGACTGCTTTTGATGCCCGCCATAACTAAACACAAAGACCCCATCCCAATCTTGCATCGCGCCCCAAGCGGCGATCAGCGGCATCGCCTCGGCTTGGTACAGACTGGGGGCGGAATGATTGTATTCGGTCACCACAAAAGGTTTGCCCGGCACGCGGCGCGAGGCCAGATCGGCAATCGTTCCGCCGTTGGCGATGCCGGCCATCGGCGTATTGGCGATGGTCCAGTGCTCCGGATCCCAAGGCTTGCCGG
>CAXYUI010000235.1:0-3315 GCA_964291975.1 uncultured Formivibrio sp.
GGCGCGCGGACGACGGTCCGGGCGCTCGTTGCGGTCAAAGCTGCGCTCAAAACGCTCGCCGCGTTCAGGGCGCTCGCGCGGAGCGCGTTCTTCAAAGACTTCGCGCTTCGGTTTTTCCAAGAGCAGCGGCACGCCGCCGCGCGCCATTTTGGCGAGCGCTGCCGCGATTTCGACGGCCGGAATATTGTGTTCGCGCTCGTAATCTTCGACGAGTGAGGTGAAGAGTTCGAGCTCGCCAGCCGCCAGGGTCTCGGTGATCTGATCCTTGAAGCGGGCAATGCGCACGTCGTTCACAGCTTGAATCGACGGCAGTTCGAGCGGCGCGACCGGTTGGCGCGTGGAGCGCTCAATCATCTTGAGCAGATTGCGTTCGCGCGGGGTGATAAACAGGATGGCTTCGCCGCTGCGGCCGGCGCGGCCGGTGCGGCCGATACGGTGGGTATAGCTTTCCGGATCGGTCGGTACGTCGTAGTTGACGACATGGCTGATGCGCTCGACGTCCAGGCCGCGTGCGGCCACGTCGGTGGCGACCAGAATGTCGATCGTGCCATCTTTCAGTTGCGCAATCAGGCGCTCGCGTTGCTGCTGTTGCAGGTCGCCATTGATTGCAGCGGCCGAAAAACCGCGTGCCTGTAATTTGCCGGCCAGTTCTTCCGTACCGAGCTTGGTGCGCGCGAAAATAATCATGCCGTCGAACGGTTCGGCTTCCAGAATCCGGGTCAGCGCGTCGAGCTTGTGCATGCCGCTGACCATCCAGTAACGCTGGCGGATGTTTTCGGCAGTGCCAGTTTTGGCGGCGACGGTGACTTCAGCCGGATCGCGCAAATAAGTCTTGGCGATGCGCTTGATCGCGGGCGGCATGGTGGCCGAGAACAGCGCGGTTTGGCGCGATTCAGGGGTTTCTTGCAAGATGCGTTCGACGTCGTCAATAAAGCCCATCCGCAGCATTTCATCGGCTTCGTCGAGCACCAGTGTTTTCAGCTGTGAAAGATCGAGCGAGCCTTTATCCAGATGGTCGATCACGCGACCCGGGGTGCCGACGACGACATGCACGCCGCGACGCAGCGCCGAGAGTTGCGGGCCGTAGCTCTGACCGCCGTAAATGGGGAGCACATGGAATCCGGGGATATGCACGGCATAGCGCTGAAAGGCTTCGGCGACTTGAATCGCCAGTTCGCGCGTCGGAGCGAGCACAATGGCTTGCGGGGTGGCTTGTTTCAGATCGATGCGCGCCAAAATGGGCAGCGCGAAGGCAGCGGTCTTGCCGGTGCCGGTTTGGGCTTGACCCAAGACGTCGCGATTGGCGAGGAAATGCGGAATGGCAGCGGCTTGAATGGGCGACGGCGATTCATAGCCAACCTCTTTCAGTGCAGCGAGCAGCGGCTCGCCCAGATCAAGGTCAGAGAAGAAAGCGATTTCAGACACAGAGGTACTCACAAGTTGCTCATTTCGCAGAATGCGAAATGACGTTAACCGTGTAGTTTACCTGTATCGCGGCGCAATGCCGTCGATTCGATCAAAATCACCGGATTTACCTGCCTCAATCCCGCTTTTTATCGATCGGCACGATCGCGATAAAGGTGAGCACGCTGCTTACAGGTTCAAAATCGATGCGCTCGCCCTTTTTGAGCTTGGGGCAGTTTTTGCAGGGCTTTTTGCTGTTGCAGCATTTTTTCTTCGACATGGATTCCTCGCTTGAGATGAGAGTGTTTCTCATTTGCGAGGTGGGGTAGAGTACGGAGAATTCAATAGCGCTTTGCCAGGATGTGAAAAAGCCCGAGTGAGACTCGGGCTTGTGCTGGACAAATTAAGCAGCGAAAAGGTGCAGGACAAGGAGCGCGGAGCACAGAAACCGGAGTGTCCGTGGAGGTACATGAGGACGCCTGCAGGAAGCGCCCTTGGGGTGTTTCGAGCACCGCGCGACGCGGTCATACAACTTTGCAGCAATTATTAGCGCGCCAGATCCAGCATCAGACTATTGAGCCGCTTCACAAACGCGGCCGGGTCTTCGAGCTGGGCGCCCTCGGACAGCAGTGCTTGTTCGAACAGCACTTCGGTCCAGTCGGCAAAGCGTGCCTGACCCATTTCCGCCTTGATCTTGAGCGTGAGCGGGTGAGTCGGGTTGATTTCCAGAATCGGCTTGGTCGCTTTGACTTCCTGACCGGCGGACTTCAACAGTCGCTCCAGATTCGCGCTCATATCGCTGTTGTCGACCACCACGCAAGCCGGGCTTTCCGACAGACGATGGGTCACACGCACTTCCTTGACCTTCTCGCCCAGCGATTCCTTGATCTTCTCAACCACATCCTTGAATTCGACCGCGGCTTCTTCCTGCTGTTTCTTCTCGGTTTCATCTTCGAACTTGCTCAAATCGAGCTCACCCTTGGCGACCGATTGCAGCTTCTTGCCTTCGAATTCGTGCAAGCTGGACACCACCCACTCGGCGACGCGATCCGAGAGCAGCAGCACTTCGGTACCTTTCTTGCGCAGCGCTTCCAGGTGAGGGCTGTTCTTGGCGGCGGCAAAGGTGTCGGCGGTGATGAAGTAGATGGCGTCTTGGCCGTCCTTCATGCGGGCGATGTAGTCGTGCAGTGAAACAATCTGCTCCGGCGTATCGGCTTGGGTCGAGGCAAAGCGCAGCAGACCGGCGATTCTGTCCTTATTGGCAAAATCTTCGCCCACGCCTTCTTTTAGGACGCGGCCAAACTCAGTCCAGAACTGGGCGTATTTGTCCTTGTCGGCTTGCTCGTCCGAGTTCGCCAGACTTTCCAAAAGACCCAGCACCTTCTTCACGCAACCGGCCTTGATCTGCTCGATGTCCTTGCTGTGCTGCAGGATTTCGCGCGACACATTCAGCGGCAGATCGTTGCTGTCGATCACACCGCGTACAAAGCGCAGATACTGCGGCAGCAGCTTTTCGGAATCTTCCATGATGAAAACGCGGCGCACATAGAGCTTGATGCCGTGGCGGCGTTCGCGGTCATACAGGTCGAACGGGGCTTTTTGCGGCACATACAAGAGCTCGGTGTATTCCTGCCGGCCTTCGACACGGGCATGACTCCACGAGAGCGGATCTTCAAAGTCGTGCGCGATGTGCTTGTAGAACTCGGCGTATTCCTCGTTGCTGATCTCGCTCTTGGCGCGCGCCCACAGCGCCGAGGCCTTGTTGACGGTTTCGAGTTCATCCGAGACTTCGACGTTGCCATCCTTGTCGTAGCCCGGCGCCTTCTTCATCAGAATCGGCAAGGTGATGTGGTCGGAATACTTGCGGATGATGCCGCGCAGTTTCCAGTCGGAAAGCAGCTCGTCTTCACC
>CAXYUI010000236.1:0-3309 GCA_964291975.1 uncultured Formivibrio sp.
TGCTGTCCTTGTTGTTGTCGTCTTGTGGCGAAGAGAAGGTTTATCAGCAGGAAAGCTATGTGTTCGGCACGCGAGTGCAGATTTCGATCTGGGGTCTGCCGGACGAGGTGGCCGCCAAGCACGCGGGCGCGGTACTGTCTGAACTCGATCGCCTACATGCGCGTTTGCACGCTTGGCAGCCTTCGCCGGTGACCCGCATGAACGCAGCGTTTGCCAAGGGCGAAGCCGCGCAAATCGACGCGGAGCTGATGCAGATGCTGAAAACCGCGCAGGATCTTTCGCGTGCGTCCGATCGGCTCTTTAATCCAGCCATTGGCAAGCTGATTACGCGGTGGGGTTTTCATCGCGACAATTACGAGGCGGTGCTGCCCGATCCGGCGCAAATCACAGCTTTGCTGGCGGCGCAGCCCAGCCTTGATGATCTGGAATTCGACGGGCCGCTGGTGAAAAGCCGCAATCGTCAGGTGGAAGTCGATCTGGGCGGCTTTGCCAAGGGATGGGCGCTGGATCATTCCGCTGCGTATTTGCGCAAAAACCGGGTGTTCAATGCGCTGATCAATATCGGCGGCAATGTGATGGCGCTGGGCAAGAAGGGCGATCAGCCCTGGGTGGTCGGCATCCAGCATCCGCGTGAACCCAAAGCCATGGCCACGATTGCTTTGCGCGATGGCGAAGCGATCGGCACGTCCGGCGATTACCAGCGCTATTTCATGAAAGATGGCGTGCGCTATTCGCACCTGATTGATCCGCGCACGGGACGACCTTCCGAGGCCATGCAGGCCGCCACTTTACTGGTGGCACCGGCTGAAAATGCCGGAACGTTGTCCGATGCGGTGTCAAAGCCAGTGTTCCTAGGTGGGGTGGCGCAGGCCATGCGGCATGCTGAACGCTTTGGCGTGCGCAATGTGCTGCTGGTGGCGAACGATGGCAGCGTGCATGTTTCCAGCCAGATGCAGGCGCGGTTGAAATGGCTGCATGAGCCGCCGCACCTCTATCGTTTGCGCTAACCCATAGCAGTACGCTGCCCCAGAAAGCCTAAACGGTTATATCATTCGACCTATTGGCGGATGTTCCCGCGGATTTGGAGTTCGCATGGTTGGCATCATCATCGTTACGCACGTCATGCTGGGCGACGCCCTGCTGGCCTGTGCGCAACACATCATGGGTCGGGAGATGCCCAATCTCGGCCAGTTGGCCGTGAGCAAGGCTGACGATCCGGATGAAGTGGTGGCGCGTGCGCAACGCATGATCGAGTCGCTCGACGATGGCTCGGGCGTATTGTTGCTGACGGATATCTTTGGCGGCACGCCGTCGAATGTGGCCAACCGGCTGATTCAGCCAGGGCGGGTCGAAGCGGTGGCGGGCGTGAATTTACCAATGCTGGTGCGTGCGCTGACATATTGTCATCAGCCGCTGGAAATTGTGGTCAGCAAGGCCATTACCGGGGGGTTGGAGGGTGTGCTGTATATGCTGCCGCCGCCGGCTTCCGATGAAACAGGGAATGCATAACATGCCACTGCAAGAAGTGGAAATCGTCAACAAGCTCGGGCTGCATGCGCGGGCTTCGAGCAAGTTCACCCAGCTCGCCAGCCAGTTTCAGTGCGAAGTCTGGGTCAGCCGCAATCAGCGGCGGGTGAATGCCAAGTCCATCATGGGCGTGATGATGCTGGCTGCCGGCAAGGGCAGCCGCATTACCATTGAAACCCTCAATGGCCCGGACGAGAACGAGGCTATGGCGGCCTTGGTCGGACTGATTGCCGATAAATTCGGCGAAGGCGAATAGATCCCCGCCTGACGGGGACGATGGAGGATCGGTATGAGCATCAGTTTGCAGGGTATCGGCATTGGCGGCGGCATCGCCATCGGTCCGGCGCATGTGCTCTCGCGCACCAATGTGGAAATCGCTTTCTACACCGTGCCCGAAGATCGCGTACCCGCCGAAATGGCGCGCTTTGAAGAAGCGATTCGCCGCACGCGCAAAGAGCTGGAAATGCTTTGGGGCAGCATCCCCGAGAACGCCCCAACCGAGCTGGGCGCGTTTCTGAGCCTGCACATCATGCTGCTCAACGATCATGCGCTGGCCAAAGACCCACTGACGCTGATCCAGAAAGAACATTGCAATGCCGAATGGGCGCTCAAGCGCCAGCTCGATGTCTTGCTCGCACAATTCAACGAAATCGAAGAAGAGTACCTGCGCGAACGCAGCCAGGACGTCAAGCAAGTTGCCGAACGCATCTTCAAGGCGCTGGCCGGTCAAGATGCTTTACCGCGCCCTGCCGAACATGGCCGCGCCTGCATTTTGGTCGCGCACGATCTGTCGCCGGCCGACATGGTGCTGTTCAAAGACACCCAATATCTGGCCTTTATCACCGATGTCGGTGGCCCGACTTCGCATACCGCAATTTTGGCGCGCAGTCTCGATCTGCCGTCCGTTTTGGCCTTGCGCCACGCCCGCGAGCTGATCCGCCAGGACGAAACCATCATCGTCGACGGCATCAATGGCGTGGTGATTGTCGACCCCGACGAAGCCACGCTGGCCGAATACCAAGCGCGTCAGCGCGTTTGGCGTGATGAGCAAATCGCGCTGCGCGATATCCGCTCCAGCCGCACCGTGACGCTCGATGGCCAGGAAGTTGAACTCTTTGCCAATATCGAATTGCCCGACGATACCGATACCGCTATCGACAATGGCGCCAACGGTATTGGCCTGTTCCGCTCTGAATTTCTGTTCCTCAAAGAAGAAGACCTACCCACTGAAGATGAGCAGTTCGAAGCTTATCGCAGCGTGGTCGAGCGTCTTGCCGGCCAACCGGTGATCATCCGCACGGTCGATCTGGGCAAGGACAAAATCCCCAAATGGCACGAGGAAAGTGAAGCGCCGAACCCGGCGCTGGGCTTGACCGGCTTGCGCCTGTGTCTGGCTGAACCGCAGGTATTCCGCACCCAGTTGCGCGCCATCTTGCGCGCCTCGGCTTTTGGTCAGATCAAACTGTTACTGCCGATGCTGTCGCAGATCGGCGAAATCCGCCAGACGCGCCGCCATCTTGATGAAGTCAAAGCGCAGCTGCGCGAAGAGAAAATCGCTTTCGATGAAAACATCGAACTGGGCGGAATGATCGAGGTCCCGGCGGCGGCCGTGGGCGTGGCACAGTTCCTCAAGCATCTGGATTTCATCTCGATTGGTACCAACGATCTGATCCAGTATTCGCTGGCGGTGGATCGCAACGACGATGCGGTGAGCCATCTGTACGATCCGCTACACCCGGCGGAGCTGCAACTGATCGCCCACACCGTCGGCACGGCCGGCCC
>CAXYUI010000237.1:0-3276 GCA_964291975.1 uncultured Formivibrio sp.
GCCCCATTCGGGCCGATAATGGCGCTGGCTTTTCCGGCCATAAAGTCGCCAGAAAGATGATGCACGGCCGGATGGCGCTCGTAAGCCAAGGTGAGATTGCGTACAGAAATGGCCGCCCCTGCCTGCATGACATTCGCCTTCATGCGGGAATGGCCCAGTACACGCCCAGCCAGAGCAGGGCAATCAACGGCAGTATCAAGACAATTCGCTGCCACACGGGCGCAGCCAGTAAAGACCAGGTACGGCGTGAAGAGGCTGGGGCAACATGGGGGTGAGGGTGCATGCGCAGAAGGTTCGATCCAAATGAGAAGATATATTATTACATATCCACTCCCTGGTCGCGAGCCTTAACAACTGCGCCAACTCAAATAGCCTTCTGTAAAAAATAACGCCGGCCCGTCGACCCCAATGGCAAACTGGAACACCAGCCGACTGCGCATGGGGGGATGACACAGCAGGGGCAGATCGCTTAAGTCATCCGCTTCATGCACTTGCGTTGCGGTTTCCGCCAAACCCATAAAGCGTTGGCGCAAAACCGGATTGCGGCGACACACAGTGCGGATGCGTTCTGCGTCCGGGTGATGGTTGCTCAGGGTCAGATCGCCGCGTGGATTTAAGCTCAGCACCGGGCAAGGCAGCAAGGCAATGCCGGTCTCGCGGAAAATCTTGCCGATCTCACGGTTAAAAACTGCCGCTTCTTGCATTAACCAGAGACGGGCATCATCCAAACGATGGCCTCTCTGCGTTGGCGCATTGCTTGAAGGGCTTGAGGTTTGAGTGAAAACTTGCAGCGGCGGCGTGGCTGTTACAGAAGAACGCATTGCTTGACGACGTGTTGCCATGACTGACTCCTGCCGTAAAGATAAGGTGTGCAATGCAATAAAAGTGCCAGCAAGGCTTGTCACTCATCGGATTCCTGCCCAAGAGGATGCGGCCTGTATAATCGCCGCAAACAAACGGAAAAAACACGATGTACCACTATCTCGAAGATTTCATCGGCAATACGCCACTGGTGCGCCTCAAACGCCTGCCGGGGCCGACAAGCAATGTCGTGCTGGTCAAGCTTGAAGGCAACAATCCGGCGGGCTCGGTCAAGGATCGCCCGGCTTTTTCAATGATCCGGCACGCAGCCGAGCGCGGCGAGATCAAACCCGGCGACACGCTGATCGAAGCGACTTCGGGTAATACCGGCATTGCGCTGGCGATGGCGGCGGCGATGATGGGCTACCGCATGGTGCTTTTGATGCCCCAAAACGCCAGCGTCGAGCGCATCCAGACCATGAAAGCCTATGGCGCCGAAGTGATTCTGACTGAGAGCATGGAAGCCGCGCGCGATCAGGCCGAGGCCATGGTCAAAGCCGGGCAGGGCGCTATCCTTAACCAGTTTGCCAATCCCGATAATCCACTGGCGCATTACGAGGCGACCGGCGCTGAAATCTGGCGCGATACCCAAGGCCAAATCACCCACTTTGTTTCAAGCATGGGCACGACCGGCACGATCATGGGTACGGGGCGCTATCTGAAGCAGCAAAATCCGGCTGTCCAGATCGTCGGCGTGCAGCCCTGCGATGGCGCTTCGATTCCAGGCATTCGCAAATGGCCGGCGGAATATGTACCTTCAATCTGCGATTTTTCGCAAATCGACCGCATCATGGAAGTCAGCCAAACAGAGGCCGAAGCCATGACGCGCAGGCTGGCCAGGGAAGAGGGCATCTTTGCGGGGATTTCCTCGGGCGGTGCGCTGGCGATGGCGCTCAAATTATCCAGCGAAGTCGAAAACGCGGTGATTGTGTCTATCGTGTGCGATCGCGGCGATCGCTATCTTTCGACCGGCGTCTTTCCTGCATGAGCGCGAACCTGATCGGCCAGATTGCGGGATTACTGACCACGCTGGCTTTTTTGCCTCAGGTCTGGCGCGTCTGGAAAACCCGCTCGGTCACCGACATCTCTTTGGGGATGTACCTGATTTTTGTGTGCGGATTAGTCCTCTGGATCATCTATGGCTTTATGCAAAATGCTTGGCCGGTGATTCTGGCTAATGTCGCCACCCTGGTTCTGGCCAGCGCGGTGCTCATCATGAAAATCATTTTTGGACGCCAGCCATGATCCCGATCGATCTGCATTGCCATTCCAATATTTCCGACGGCCTCTTGTCGCCGCGCGAAGTTACACGCCTCGCAGCAAGCCGGGGCTGCAAGCTTTTTTCCCTGACCGATCACGACGATACGCGCGGTCTTGCCGATGCGGCCGACGAAGCCGCGCAACATGGCATGGCGTTTATCAGTGGTGTCGAGATTTCAGTGAGTTGGGGCAAGCACAATCTGCATATTGTGGGACTCGATTTCGATGTGAATGACCCGGTTTTGCTGGCTGGACTCAACCATCTGCGCTCAGGCCGCTACGAGCGCGCCGAGCGCATGGCGGCATCACTGGCCCGGGTCGGCATCGACCATGTTCTGGAAGGCGCACGCAAATACGCCGACAACCCTGAAATGCTCAGCCGTGCGCATTTCGCGCGCTATCTGGTCGAAGCCGGGTACGCCAAAGATGTGAAATCGGTTTTCTACAAATACATGAAACCGGGCATGCCTGGCTTTGTTGAGCACGAATGGGCGCGCCTGCACGAAGCGGTTGCTTGGATCACCGGCGCCGGCGGCGTGGCGGTACTGGCGCACCCGGCGCGCTACGAAATGGGACCGGAAACCCTGCGCGTACTGCTAACCGAATTCAAGCGTCTAGGTGGCACGGCCATCGAGGTTTCGTCCGGCTGCCACGGCATCGCCGAAGTTGCCCGCTTTGGCCGCCTGGCGCGCGAATTCGGCTATCTCGCATCAGCCGGAACCGACTATCACGCCACGGGAGGGGGCGCGCGCGAACCTGGAGGGAACGGCGATTTGCCGATGGATTGCGAGCCCGTTTGGCAAAAATGGCTACCAACGATCGTTGCGGAATGAATGAGGACATGGGCGGACATTCCGTGGGTTGGCATTCTTGGCAGTAGGTAACTTTACATAATATACATTATACGAACTTGAATCAGCGCAAAAACAGCCCATGAAAATTGATTTTTATGGGCTGTTTGGTGCTTGGCTTGATGCTGATTCAATGGTTTGATTGTGCTGCCGCTTCAGCTTGTAAGAACAGTACGTTATTTTCCAGATGGATGTGCTGCATCAGGTCTTCGCGCAGCACATTGTGTCCGGCATACAGCGCGCGCCAAGTGTTGCAGGCATCCGCTGGCGGGGTCATCGCATTGGTCAGTTCGATCACGCCGGC
>CAXYUI010000238.1:0-3273 GCA_964291975.1 uncultured Formivibrio sp.
ATTGCTACCATTGCCAGTTTATTCATGGTGAAACTCCTTTCTTGTCCGGCTTGGCGCCGGTATTTCAAAAAAATCAGTGAGGAACGACCCAGACCCAGAGTACCCCGGTTTCGGGTTCCAGCCATTTGGCTTTGACCGAAGATTTGATTTGCGCGCCGGAGACGGTTTCGCTGATCTGTTTTTCCGCTACGGTGCGTTGTTGCCCTGCTTCAACACGTTGCAGGGTCAGACTTTCACTGTCGATTTTGACGCCTTGGCGTTTGGCCAATTCCTCGCGCGCCCGCGTGATCGCCAGTTCTTCTTGAGCCGCAAAACCGCGCACATGGAAGGCGGCTGAGGCCGAAACGCCTTCGCCTGGATGGTCGATCCACGCCGGGCGCATGGTCGGCACGGATTCTGGCGCGGTGGCGCAAGCAGACAGAAAAACGATCAGCCAGAACCCGCGCACTTCTTTCTCCTGTGGTCATCGGTCAAACGGCATTGCTCATTATAGGGAGACATCCATCCCCTGCCATCACTCGCGCATGGGCTAGGGACGCGGCATTTCTTTCCAGCACAAGGCGTAAACCGCTTGTGGTTTTTCCTTGCCCGGCAGGGCGATTTCGCCCAGTGGCCGGCACGGCAGAATGTCCCGCACCTGAAGCCAAGTGTGCTCACCGATCACGATATCCTCGCCCAGCACCTTGGTGGCGCTCTCAAAGCGGGACGCCATATTGACCGCATCGCCAATCGCCGTATAGCTGAAACGGATGCGTGAGCCCAGATTGCCGACCACGGCCTGCCCGGTATTGATGCCGATCCCGGTCTTCAATTCGGCGTGCCCACTCTGGCGCAGGCGCGCGTTGATCTCGGTTTGCGCCCACTGCATGGCGGCGGCCGCGCGGCAGGCTGCGAGCGCGTGATCGGGCTGATCGAGCGGCGCGTTGAACAGCGCCATGATGGCATCGCCGATGTATTTGTCGAGCGTGCCGCCATGCGCAAACACGGCCTCGGTCATCGGCTGGAAATAAGCCAGCATGATGGCGGAGAGCTGCTCTGGAAGGAGGGTTTCAGACAGCGAGGTAAAGCCGCGAATGTCTGAAAACAGGATGGTGATTTCTTTCTTTTCGCCGCCGAGTTTCAGTTGCTCGGGCTGCGCCACGATGCGATCGACCAGCGCCGGGGGCACATAGCTGGCAAATGCGCCGCGCAGCATTTGCGTTTGTTGGCGTGAAAGATGCAGCAAGAAACCTTCGCCAGACAGCGCGCACAGCACGACGGCGGCGATCAAATAAGCGCTTTCCAGCCAGAATCCGGCGTGCAGATAGAGGACGATGCCCAGACCGTGCAGCGTCAGCGCAAGCACGAGATAGCCGCCCAAACGCGGCAAGATGCGTGGGACAAAAGACAGCGCGTGACAACCCAGTGCGAGCAACAACAGAAGCGCTGCCATCGCGGGCGGCGAGACTTCGCGCAGGCCGTGATCTTGCAGCACATTGGACATGAACGTCGCGTGCAGCAGCGCGCCGGGATATTGGCCCAGCGGCGTGGCGCGAATATCGCTAACGCCCGCTTCGGTGACGCCCAGCAGCACAATTTTCCCGCGCAGCGAGGCCGGATCGAAAGCCGGGGAGGCCAGATCGGCGAACGAAATCTGCCGGAATGCGCTGGCGGGATAAAAGTTCAGGCGGGTGAAGCCGCGCGTGTCCAGATGCACGCGGTGTTCGGCCAGCGCCAGCGTGCGGGCGTCGGGGTGGGGCAGCTCGGCGTCCGTGTTCAGGTGCAGGCGCAGCGTCTGCAAACCCAGTCCTGGCAAGGTCAGTCCCTGATAAAGGATGGCGACCGGGTAATGGCGAAAGCGCTCGTCCACATCGGCCACCGTATTAAGACTGGCCTGCGCGACGGTGCCGGCCAGAATCGGCGGCACCGACAATTCGATCAGTTGGCTTTCGATCAGGCTGAGTCCCGGCGTTGCGGTCAGCGCCGAGTTGGTCAGCAGCGCCATGGCGTCCGCGTCGGGCGTGATGGGGAGGATTCCGTTGAGAAAGAAGCCGCCGACACTGGGCGTCATGGCCAGCGTCGCGCCGAGCCGGGCATCGGCGGAGGGATCGGTGGGTTCGGAAAACACCATGTCCAGCGCGATGAGGCTGGCTTGATTGAGGCGGGCAATGCAATCGGCCAGCGTCTCGCGCGGCCAAGGCCAGCGTCCGAACCGTTTTACAGCGGCGTGATCCACCGCGACGAAAACGATTTCAGACGAGGGCGCGCGGGTGTTGAAGCTGTAATAACGGTCGCTGAGCGCGCTGGCCAATCCGGCCACCAGCGGCGGCTGCCAGACGAATAGCGCCCAGATGCCGAGCGCGATCGATAGCGCGAGTGCCAGCGCCCAGCCGCGTGCGGCCTTCATGGCTGAGTCGACCAGTCTTGCAGCGAGGTGATGTTCTGCCGGCTGGCCGGGTCGATGGCGCGCGAAATCGCTTCGCCCTCGCGCAAGCTCAGGCTTTGGCCTGCGCTCAGACTGATTTGCCGCACATAGGCGATGAATTCACGCGCCATTTCTTGCCGGTAGGCTTCAAATTCCTGTTTTTGCTGTTCCATGGCGCGCTCGCCTTCGCGGCGATAGGCGTCGAATTCAGCTTGAACGTCGGTGGCGCGGAATAGTTTGACTGGGCCTTGCGTGGGTGCGATTTCAACGCGACCTTCATCGAGCGCGATATCGACTTCTGTTCCTGAATCAGTAAGCAGAAAACGGGTTCCTTTGACCCCAATCACCGAAAGCCGGGTGGCGACTTGCACGGCACGGCCGCCGCTGCGCTTTTGTACCTCGTACAAGGCGCGCCCCTGGTCGATGGCGCTGGAATTTGGCGTTTTGAAACGCAAAACGCTGTTGGCGTCGAGCGTGATCCGGTCGTTGGCAGGCAGGCTGCGCGCCAGCGCTTTGCCGGCGAAAGTGTGCAGCTCATCGCCGCGACACAGCGGATAGGGCAGGGTTTTGGGTGTGAGGCGCAAGACTTTGCCTGCGGGCTTGATGCTGATCTGGCCTTCGAACTTCAACAGTTCGGCAACCGGCGTGCAGGCCGCCGCGACTGGGCTTATCCATCCAATCAGGAGTGTGATGAGGGCGATGGCTTTCATAACCTTGCTCCAAAGCATGTCGATGCAGGCAAGGATAGCAGGGCAGGCTGATGAAAAAATGCCGCCCGGTTTGGGGCGGCGTTTGGCGGTGGGTGCGCTGACTTGGCTGGCGCTTTAGCTGACCCACTCGTAAACCGGGTCGGGCTTGGGCGCTTTGCA
>CAXYUI010000239.1:0-3255 GCA_964291975.1 uncultured Formivibrio sp.
GAGGAGATTCAGGCGGAAACCCATGCCGTGATCGACAGCATGGATCAAAGTCGGCAAGGTGTGGAAAGCGGGGTCAAACTGGTTTCGGATGCCGGTGCAGCCATCAAGCAGATCCATGACGATGCCGCTCGCGTTGTCGCGGTGGTGCAAGCGCTTAAAAAACCGTGAGTCCTTCGCGATCAAACGCGCCAATCAAAATTGGCGCGTTCTGAGCAAGACCAGTGTGCATGCTTCCACTACGGCGATCCCGGCCGCTTCAAGACGCGGGTAGAGATCCGGATTTTCTGCACCGGGGTTAAAAATGATCCGGCGCGGCTGCTTGGATATCAGGGCATCAACCAGCTCCGCTTGCCGTGCCGCACCAATATACAGGGTGACCGTATCAATGGTTTCTTCGACATCTTCGAGCCGGGTTCTGACTTTTCGTCCAAGAATAATGCCGCCAGCCGGAGCCAGGGGAATCGGATTGTGGTTGTATTCCTCCAGCATTTTCATGGCCTTATTAGAATACCGATCTTCTTTGGCGCTCGCGCCGACCACCAGCACATTGCTCATAAAGCTTCCTTTGCTTTGCAAGCCTGACATCATCGCAAGTCTTACCGCCTCACTGCAAGTGAGGCCAGGGAACTAAATCATCTTTATTCAGTCCAACCGCGTTTGTTGCGTTGACTACGATTAAAAACACGCCGTTGCGCAAGCGGCATCAACAGGAGGACAACATGGCAGAACTACCCCCCATCAACATTTCAAGCCTGGATCTAGAGCGTCTCTACACCCTGCTCGACAAATTACCGGCAACGCATTTTGCCAATGCCGTTGCGCTGGAAAACGAGCTGGTTCGCGCCAATGTGCTTGAACCTTATGAAATGCCTCCCGACGTCGTCACCATGCGCTCAGTGGTGCGCTTTGTGATTATCCCCAGCGGCAAAGAATTTGAATTGACGCTGTGCTACCCCGATGAAATCGATGGCAATCCGAACAAGGTGTCCATTTTGGCGCCCATTGGATCGGCGATTCTGGGTTTGTCGGTCGGTCAGGAAATCGAATGGCCTGCGCCAGGTGGCGCCACGGTCAAAGTCCGCGTTATTGCAGTCACCTGGCAACCTGAACGAGTGGGTATGCTGGCGCTGTAAATCATCCCCGCTAAGGCACGGGTCGCGCCATTGTGAAAAGCGACCCGTGTACAATTGCCTTCCCTTACTCCCCGACCTGCCTGCGCAAGCTAAAAAAGCTTAAGGTCATTGCCTGGCAAGGTGTTAGATTCAGTCCATGGAAAATATCAACCTCCTTTTTCTGCTCGCGGGTCTGCTGCTGTTTATCAGCGTGCTGGCCAGCACGCTATCCGCGCGCCTTGGCATGCCCTTGCTGCTGCTCTTCCTGGGGGTTGGCATGCTGGCCGGCGAAAATGGCCCAGGTGGCATCGTTTTCAACGATTTCCAGACGGCCTCTACAGTCAGCCAATTGGCGCTGGCCATCATCTTGCTCGATGGTGGCTTGCGTACTCGTGCCAATAGTTTCCGCGTGGTGCTCAAACCTGCATCGGTACTCGCAACCTGGGGCGTGATCGCCACAGCCGGTTTACTGGGGGCTTTTGCCACTTGGTTGCTGGACGTAGATTGGCGCTTGGGCTTGCTGTTGGGTTCGATTGTTGGCTCGACCGATGCGGCGGCGGTGTTCTCGCTGCTGCGCAATAGTGGCGTGCGCCTTAACGAGCGCGTGAAGAACACGCTGGAAGTGGAGTCTGGCGCCAACGATCCGATGGCTATCTTGCTGGTCACTGTGCTGGTTGAAGTCTTGTTGTTTCCAGAACACTTCAGTACCGGCAAATTGCTACTCCTGCTCGCCACCCAAGCCGGCTTGGGGCTGGTCTTCGGCTATGGCGGCGGCTGGATCTTGTCGCGCCTGCTCGCTCGTCTGTCGCTGGCAGAAGGGGCTTATCCGCTCCTGATCGCATCCGGCGGGCTATTCGCTTTTTCTGCCGCCAACTTGCTGAACGGCAGTGGCTGTCTGGCGATTTATATCGCCGGCGTCATCATCGGCAACCGCCGCAACCACGCCACCGCCCAGGTTCTGCACGTCATGGATAGCCTAGCTTGGCTGGCGCAAGCAGGCATGTTCGTCGTGCTGGGGCTATTGGTCACCCCGACTAATCTGCTCCATCAGGCTTGGGAAGCACTGGCCATGGCGCTGTTCCTGATGCTGGTGGCGCGTCCCTTTGCTGTCCTGGTTGGACTCAAGCCCTTTCGCTACACCCTCAACGAAATGGCTTTTGTCAGCTGGGTGGGATTGCGCGGCGCCGTACCGGTGGTGCTAGCCATCGTGCCCGTCGTGATGGGCGTACCCGATTCCACATTGCTGTTTAACGTCGCTTTCGCGGTGGTGTTGCTTTCCTTGTTAGTGCAAGGCGCAACCATTCCCGCTGCAGCGCGCCTGTTACGCGTTGAACTCCCGCCCACCGATGAAGCGCACGACCATCGCGAAGTATGGGTTGGCCATCAGGCCGTTTTGCCCTTGCACGAATACCGGGTAGCCGAAAACGCCCGCGCGGTGGGCCGCCATCCTGACGATTTAGCCTCCGAATGCAGTCATGTTCGTGCTGTCGCCGTGGTGCGCGAAGACCGCTTGGTCGACATCGACCACGCCACCCGCCTTGCCCACAAAGACGCCGCTTGGTTCATTGTTGAAGGTGAGTCCGTAACCGCGCTGGCTCGGCAATTCGGCAACAACGCCTCCGATCTCAAACTGAATGTTGGCTATTTCGGCTCTTTCAGCATCAGCGGCGAAAGCCTGGTCAGCGATCTGGCCATGGCTTACGGCATCGATTTCACCCCGGAAGAACTCAAGCTGGATGTGCAGACTTTGGTCGTCGTTCGTCTCGGCCGCCCGCCAGTCACTGGCGACCGGGTTCGCGTGGGCGAACTCACCTTGGTGGTGCGAGAAATGGACGAGCGTGGCCGCATCAATCTGATCGGCCTCAAATTTCCCAACGCCCAGCGCCGCCACTAAACGGTGCTCCCATAAAAAAACGGGGAGCCGGTTACATCCGGCTCGCCCTCATTGGTTGAATCACCGCCGGTTTATTGCTGCAAATCGAAGCGATCCAGCTCCATCACCTTGACCCAGGCGGCGGCGAAATCGCGCACGAATTTCTCTTTCGCGTCTTCCTGTGCATACACCTCGGCCAGCGCGCGCAGCTGCGAGGTGGAGCCAGAGATCAGATCCACGCGGGTGCCGGGCCACTTCACCGCGCCACTC
>CAXYUI010000240.1:0-3243 GCA_964291975.1 uncultured Formivibrio sp.
TGCGGACCCTTGAGCTTTTTGATATTGGTGAGCGTGGTCACCAGGGTATCGAGATCGTGGCCGTCGACCGGGCCGATGTAATTGAAACCGAACTCCTCGAACAACATGCCCGGCGTGATCATGCCCTTCATGTGCTCTTCGGTTTTTTTGGCGAGTTCGCGGATCGACGGGATTGCGCCCAGGACATAGCTGCCCGACTTGCGCACCGAGTTGTAGAAGTGGCCGGAAAGCAGCTTGGACAGGTAATTGCTGAGCGCCCCCACGTTCGGGGAAATCGACATTTCGTTGTCGTTGAGGATCACCAGCACATCGGCATCGCCGTCGCCGGCGTTATTGAGGCCTTCAAACGCCATACCGGCGGTCATCGCACCATCCCCGATCACCGCAATCGCCTTGCGATTCTCGCCAGCCAGACGCGCGCCTTCGGCCATGCCATAGGCCGCGCTGATCGAGGTACTGGAATGACCGACGCCAAACGCGTCGTAGACGCTTTCTTCCCGCTTAGGGAAACCAGCCAGTCCGCCCTTTTGCCGGATCGAACCCATCAGGGCACGGCGACCGGTCAGAATTTTGTGTGGATAGCTTTGATGCCCCACATCCCAGATCAAACGGTCATGCGGCGTATCAAACACATAATGCAAGGCGATGGTCAGCTCGACCGCGCCTAGATTGGACGCAAAGTGCCCACCCGTGGTGCTGACGGTTTCAAGCAAGAAAGCGCGCAATTGTTCAGCCAGCAGCGGCAATTGTTTGCGATCGAGCGCGCGCAGCTCTTCCGGCGTGCGGATGGTATCGAGCAGGGAATAAGGCATCAGCTCTTGCGCTCCACAATGAAGTCAGCCAGCTGCGCCAGACGCAGACCGCGATCGCCAAAACGGGCAATGGCAGCCAGCGCATCGGCTTTCAGTTCAGCCGCTTTTTTCTTGGCTTCACTCATCCCCAGCAAAGAGACATAAGTCGGCTTGTTGTTGGCAGCATCCTTGCCGGCCGTCTTGCCCAGCGTCGCCGAATCGGCTTCGCAATCGAGAATATCGTCGACCACTTGAAAAGCCAGGCCGATGCATTTGGCGTAATGGTCGAGCGCAGCGCGATCTTCGTCAGACAGCGTTTCGCCACAGTAAGAACCCAAGAGCACAGCACAGCGGATCAATGCGCCGGTTTTCAGGATGTGCATCATTTCCAGTTCTGGCAGGGTGAGCGCCTTGCCCACGCTTTCCAGATCGATGCCTTGCCCACCGCACATGCCAAGGCTGCCCGAAGCTTGCGCAAGCAAAGCCACCATCTTGAGTTGGTCGGCCGGCTGATTGGCCAGCGGGTATTTGGCCAGAATCTCGAAAGCCACCGTTTG
Organism: uncultured Formivibrio sp.; assembly: GCA_964291975.1. GTDB lineage: Bacteria > Pseudomonadota > Gammaproteobacteria > Burkholderiales > Chitinibacteraceae > CAXYUI01. The sequence goes on from CAXYUI010000240.1 coordinate 1,349, forward strand.
CAGCGCATCACCGGCAAGCAGTGCATTGGCTTCGCCAAACGCCACATGGCAAGTCGGCTTGCCGCGACGCAATACGTCGTTGTCCATCGCCGGCATGTCGTCGTGCACCAGCGAAAAAGCATGAATGATTTCGACAGCGGCGGCGGCGTATTGCAAGCGCTCCGGACTGGCCGCGACGATATCGCCTGCAGCAAAAGTCAGCAGTGGACGCACACGCTTGCCGCCATCGAGCACGGCATAACGCATCGCGTCATGCAAGGAGGCCGGATGATGGCCGGCAGACGGCAAAACATGAGCCAGCGTGTCTTCCATGCTGACGAGAATCTGGTTCATCCAGTCCTTGAATTCGACTTGCGACATATCAGTTATCCGGGGTAAACGGCTTCAGAGTTTCACCGTCGAGCACACGCAGCTGTTGCTCGGCGGCAGAGAGTTTGTCTTCGCAGAAACGCAACAATTGTGCGCCGCGCTGGTACTGAGCCAGCGCCTGATCCAGCGGCAAATTGCCGGCTTCCATCTGAGCCACCAGTGCCTCGAGTTCAGCGAGTCCAGCTTCGAAGTTTTCCGGCTGCTTGGCAGATTTGGGCATGAAGCGTCCTGCAGAAATAAAATTGTGTGAAGATATGCCTGCGACAGTCTGGCGTCAATCTTGCTTTTGAACTCAAACGCACTTTATGGGCAGCAAGCGATGTGGCTCGAAGCGAGGACACTGCGGGTAATGCTAAAATCGCGCCCCCAGCGTCTTCGCCATACTGATCTTTCATGAAAATCGCTTATCTGATTCTTGCGCACGCTCATCCTGAACAACTGAGCCGTTTGGTCAGACGACTCGATCAGGACAATGTGCATTTTTTCATTCATATCGACGCCAATACGCCTACTGACGTCTTTGCAGCAATGCAAGCGGCCGCGCCCCACGCAACCTGGGCTGATCGCCGCCCCTGTCGATGGGGCGGATTTTCCTTGGTTGCGGCCAGTCTGCAACTGATTGAATTGGCTCTCGCGCAAGAGTGCGATTGGCTAGTACTTCTTTCCGGGCAAGATTATCCAGTCAAAACCAACGCGCAAATCACAGATGCGTTGGCTCAGAGCCATTTTGTCGCACATATGGATATGCAAGCCAATTTCGATGTGCGCTACCGCTGGCAAAGCTGGTATCCAGAACGGCTAGGGGGAACGCGGACGGGCAAGCTTTTACAAAAAATACAACGCTTTACGGCTCGCCTCGGCCTTCGCCGCACCCTTCCGAAAGTACTGTGCACGATTGAAGCGGGCAGCCAGTGGTGGATGCTTTCCAGAACTGCTGCACAATCCACTCTTGAGTTTTTGAAAACCCACCCGGAAGTGGCCGATTTTTTCAAAACGACACTGGTTCCCGACGAAATGTTTTTTCAAACGGTACTCGTTCACTGTTATCCACGCGAACGCATAGGTAGTGCACTACGTCTGATTGAATGGAAAGAAGGTAGTTGGTCGCCCAAAGAATTCCATAACGCAGATGCCGCCAGACTCAAGGCCAGTACGGCACTTTTTGCGCGTAAATTTGGTGCGGATGGTACCGCCACGGCAGCATTAGACGCTCTGCTCGATCAAAATTAAACGCGCCCAGACACTTTAATAATTGCATCCACCTGCAAACGTACTTCGTGCAAGCTTTCATTGAGATCACGCACCTGCGCATGTGCATCACCATGCGTTTCATTAGCCAACCGACGTCCCATTTCCTGAAGAACCAACAGCAAATCTGACATTTCAGAAATGGTCTCGTGTCGTTCATTCTCCAATATTTCATCAGCCATCATTTAACCCCTTCTTTTCAGCAGGCTATGAAGATAGCCGCAGATTGGAAATCATGCAGACTGAATTGCCCAATGGCTTAATGCAAAAGCAAAACC
>CAXYUI010000241.1:0-3242 GCA_964291975.1 uncultured Formivibrio sp.
CGGTTTTGTCGCGACCCGACTCACCGAGTAAAACGCCTTTGCCATGCCGGCGCTGCAAACGCCGCAGTCTGCGGCCGAGGCCATCGTGCATGGCATCGAGGCCGGGCGTTTCGAGATCCACTTTCCGCGCCGCTTTACGTTCTTCCTTAAATTCCTGCGGCTGTTGCCTTACCGCTTGCAGTTTGCGATCACTCAAAAACTGGTTCGGGAGTGATGATGAGTCCGCTGGAAAAACTGGTGTACTGGTATGAAAACCTGAGTCCAGAAACGCTCGATGAAATCGGCGCCATTTACGCGAGCGAGGCGCGTTTTCGTGATCCTTTTAACGATGTGCAAGGCGTGGCCGCGATCCGCGCGATTTTTGCGCACATGTTTGCCACGACCGAAACGCCAGCTTTTGTGGTGACCGAGCGCTTTGAAGATGGCGCGCGCGCTGTGCTGCTGTGGCGCTTTACCTTTGGCTTGCACGGGCGCTTGTATGAAGTCGATGGCGCAAGCCACTTGGTTTTTAATGAGGCGGGGCAGGTCATTGCCCATCGGGATTACTGGGATAGCAGTGAGGAGCTCTTGCAGAAATTGCCGGTGATCGGCGCGCCGCTGCGCTGGTTAAAGCGGCGTTTCGCGGTATCAGGCTGATTCGTTCGGTGCTTGTGGTTCTGGCGCGCTATGCGGTAGCTGCATGATAAAGGCCGTGCCTTCGCCAGGGGCTGATTCGACCCGTATCGTGCCGCCCAGGGTTTGCGAAACCAGATTGAATACGATGTGCAATCCTAATCCGCTGCCGCCTTTGCTGCGCTGGGTGGTGAAGAAGGGGTCGAAAATCCGTGCAAGGTTTTCTGGCGCAACGCCTCGACCGTTGTCACGCACGATCAATTGCACCAGATCGGTGTTGCTGCTCGCCATGATGGTGATCCTGCCTTCCTGACCCGGATCAAAGGCGTGCATTAAGGCATTGGTCACAAAATTGGTCAGAATTTGCGACAGCGCGCCAGGGTAGCTGTCCATTTCGATTTTTTCATTGCTGACGATTTCCACGCTGATCGCCGAGTGCTTCAGTGTGGGGCGCAGGCTCATGATGACTTCTTCAAGGTAGTGACCCAGCTCGAACACCCGACGTGCTTCCGAAGTCTGATCCACCGCCACGCGCTTGAAGCTCTGGATCAGTTCGGCCGCGCGTTCGGCATTGGCCAGAATCAGCTGGCTCGATTGCACGGCGGTATCCACATATTGCAACGCTGCGGATTTTTTCAGCGTGCCCGCTTCAAATTCCTGACGGAAAACCTGGCTTTCTTCGGCCAGCACCGAAGCGCCGGTCATGATGACGCCGACAGGGGTGTTGATTTCATGGGCGATGCCCGCCACCAAATTGCCGAGCGAGGCCATTTTTTCGGATTGCACCAGACTCGCTTGCGCGTCTTTCAGTTGCAAATAAGCCTGTTCGGCCGCCTCTTTGGCGGCGCGCATGCGTATTTCCGCTTGGCGTTTTTCCTTGAGATTACCCAGCAGCGCTTGCGCGATCCGGTTGTATCCATTGGCTACTTCGGCAAATTCCTTGTATTTCGATTCGGGCAGATGCAGGTCTTCGTCGTCTTCGCCGGTCTGCTCGGCGGCGCGGTCGAGCATCTCTTTCAGTTGGCGCAGGGGGCGGATCAGCACCGCAGTCAGGCTCTGCGAGAGCGCAAGCACGATGGCGATGTCAAGCAGCAAGATTTCAAACATCTTGTCGACGATGATCTGGCGCAGGCGGGCTTCCATTTGTTCGCGTGAAAGCGTCACCACCACCTGCCCCAGCGCATGAGCGCGGTTTTCTTGGTAGAAGAGATCAAATTCAATGGCTTGGGCTGAAGGCTGCGGTAGACGCTCGAGTTTTTCGACCTGGCCGTTTTGCCGAATGCGGCCGGCGATCAGATTGCCGTCGATCAGGATGGCGATCATGTGGATTTGTGGCGAAATCATTTCGGCGTCGAGCGACTGCCCGAGCTGAATTTCGTCGAAGTTCCAGATGATGCCGGGCAAGGAGGTCTCGAGCCGCGCTTGCAGCGCCTGACCGATATTGGCCAGTTCGGTCTGCTGTTCTTCCTTACCGCGCCAGTAGGCGTAAGCACCCGCGATCGTCAACAGGCTGGTGACGATCAGGATGAACAGCGCAATCAGGCGACGACGGATATGGTGCATGGCAATGAACTGGAGACGATTCCAATCAATCTAGCACCGATGCTTGGCGCTAGCCGTGATGCTTCCACATCCGCCACAACGAATCAGCCAGTTCGGTCAGATGGCCATGAAAGAAATGCCCGACGCCGGGGAAAACGAGCACGGGCAGTTTCTGCGGTCTGGCCCAAGCCATCACACTGGCAAGCGGGATCACTTCATCCTCTTCGCCGTGCAACACCAGTGTGCCCTTGGGCACAGCGGGGAAGTCGTAGCGTGAAATGGCGGGACCGACCAAGATCATGCCTTCGATTTCTTGCTCAGAAAGACGCTGGCGCAATTGCGCTTGCACATAAGTGCCAAACGAGAAGCCCGCCAGCACCAGCCGGTGCAGATCGGGGTGTTCGCGCCGCGCGTGCGCGAGCACGGCGGCCATGTCGTCGACTTCACCGACGCCGCGCTCGTGAACGCCTTCCGAGTTACCGACGCCGCGCAGATTGGGGCAGTAAGCCACATAACCGAGGCGAGACAGCGTTTTGGCAACCGTATGCACGATCTTGTTGGTGAACGTGCCGCCTTCGGTGGGGTTGGGATGGGCGACGAGGACGATGCCGCGCGTTTCTGCAAGCGCCGAATCCAGGCGCAGGCATTCGAGTTTGCCCACCGGGCCGGCAATCTCGATCAGTTCAAAGGCGGGGGCTTTGCGGATGGCGTTCATTTGAGTTTCAGTCTTTCCACCACGCGACCGTGTTGCAGGTGTTCGTGGATGATTTCGTCGATGTCTTCGCGGCTTTGGTAGGTGTACCAGGTTTCTTCCGGGTAGATCACGATCACGGGCGCGTCGTTGCAGCGACCGAGACACCCCGCGCGGCTGATGCGCACCTTGCCTTCGCCGGCGAGTTTGAGTTTCTTGACGCGATCTTTGGCGTATTCCTGCATCTCGGTCGCGCCGCAGGCATTGCAAGAGGCCACGCCGCCTTCGCGCTGGTTTAGGCAAAAAAACACATGGTATTTGAAAAAGTGCATGGCGCTTTCCTTCAGGCAGCTTGGACGGGCGCGGCATGCGCGGTCACAAAAAACGGCAGATCGTC
>CAXYUI010000242.1:0-3221 GCA_964291975.1 uncultured Formivibrio sp.
TCAGCCGACCCGGGATGTGGGGCTGCGTCATGGGTGCGCGCTGTTCCGAGCCTTCGCCGACCGATAGCGCCGGCGGCATCATGCCCAGCACCATGGCGGGGGTGGTCATCAGGATCGGGCGCAAGCGCACGCGGCCGGCTTCGATCAGCGCCTCAGTACGCGCCAGGCCTTCGCGGCGCAGATGGTTGGCGTAGTCGACCAGCAAGATGGCGTTCTTGGTCACCAAGCCCATCAGCATGATCACGCCGATCACCGAGAAAATGTTCAGCGTGCTGCGCCAGACGAGCAGGGCGAGCAGCACGCCCACCAGCGAGAGCGGCAGGGACATCATGATCGCCAGGGGTTGCAGGAAGCTGCCGAACTGCGAAGCCAGAATCATGTAGATAAAGGCGATGCCCAGCACCAGCGCCGCCAGCGCGTAGCCCGCCGATTCGCCCATGCTCTTGGCGTCGCCGCCGCTCATGAAGCGATAGCCTGGCGGCAGTGCAAAGCGCGCTTGCAGGCTGTTGATTTCCTGCTGGATCGCGCCGAGCGGCCGATCCTGGATGTTGGCGGTGATTTCCACTTCACGAAAGAGGTCGCGACGGTTGATCTGCACCGGGCTTTCGCTGCTGCGCACGTCGGCGAGCTGGCTCAAGGACACCATCAAAGGCTGGCCGGCGGCGTCTTTTTGGGGCGAAGCCAGTTGCAGCGCGCCGATCTGCTCGGCGTTTTCCCGCTCGGACCTGGGCAAGCGCAGGTTCACGTCGTAATTTTCGCCATCGGGCGCAAGCCAGGTAGTGACTGCGTCGCCGGCGATCAGCGGGCGCAAGGCCGCGCCGATCTGCGCTGGCGAAAAGCCCAGATTGCCGGCGATGTCGCGCTTTACGTCGATATCGAGCGCCGGTTTGGCGGCTTTCATGCTCGATTCGATGTCGACCAGCCCGTCGATTTGCGCCAGCTCGGCGGTAAACGCCTGGCTCAAGCGTGCCAACTCGTTCAAATCCGCGCCTTGCAGGCTGACCTGCACCGTTTTGCCGCCCGGCCCGCCACCACCCAGCCCCATCACCGAGCGGATTTCCACGCCGGCGATCCGGCCAACGCGCTCGCGCAGGATGGGCATCAATTCTTGCTGGCTGCGCGTGCGCTCGCGGCGCGGCTTGAGCAACACGGTCATGGTGGCGTTGTGTTTGCCTTGCGCATTGCCGCTGTTGATCGTGGTGTAGGTGTCGGTGACTTCCGGGTATTCGCGCACGATGGCTTCGATCTGCCCGGTTTTGGCTGCGGTGTAGTCGAGCGCAGAACCGACCGGCGTCGAGAACTGGATCACAAAGCGTGAAAGATCGGCCTTGGGTACGAATTCCGCGCCGATGAAGCGCGCCAGCGCCAGCGCAAGGACGAGGCTGGCGATGCCGATGCCCAGCACGGCGGCGCGATGGCGCAGGCTCCAGCCGATCAAGCGGCCATAGATTTCGCCCACGCGCGCCAAGCCCCGCTCGAACGCATCGAGAAAACGCCCGAAGGGCCGCGAGCCGCCTTCGGCATGCGGATCGCGCCAAACCGACGAGAGCATCGGGTCGAGCGTGAAGGAGACGAACATCGAAATCAGCACCGCCGCGCAGACCGTGATGCCGAACTGGTGGAAAAAGCGCCCGATGATGCCGCCCATAAAACCCACCGGCAGAAACACCGCGACGATGGTCGAGGTCGTCGCGAGTACGGCCAGACCGATTTCCTTGGTGCCGATCAGCGCGGCCTCATAGTGATCGCGCCCCATCGCGGTGTGGCGCACGATGTTTTCGCGCACCACGATGGCGTCGTCGATCAACAGGCCGATGCACAGCGAGAAGGCCATCATGGTCATCACATTGAGCGTGAAACCGGCCAGATCGAGCGCGAACAGCGTGCCAACCAGCGCAACCGGCAGCGTCAGGCCGGTAATCACCGTGCTGCGCCAGGAACCCAGAAAGAGGAACACGATGGCGATGGTCAGCGCCGCGCCTTCGAGCAGGGTGGCGCGCACATCGGCCAGCGAATTGCGGATGCCGGTGGCGCTGTCGTTGAGCACGGTCAGCTTGATGCCCTCGGTCGCCAGCGTGCGGTTCAGCTCGGCCACGGTGGCGTGGATGCGTTCGCTGACTTCCACCGTATTGGCGCCGTTGATTTTCAGGATGTCCATGGTCAGGCCGGCGCGGCCGTTGACGATGGCCAGCGTCTCGGCCTCGGCTTCGCCGTCTTTGATGGTGGCGAGCTGATCCAGATACACCGGCGAGCCGGCGCGCCAGGCCACCACGATGCGGCCAAAGTCTTCGGGCTTGGCCAGACGCGCGCGCAATTGCACCACCTGTTCGCGCTCGCGCCATTGCAGCGTGCCGATCGGCAGTTCGGTGTTTTCCTTGCGCAGCGCGGCGCTGATTTCATCGACGCCGATTTTCATCGCCGCCATCTGTTCGGGCTTGATGCGGATTTCCACTTCGCGCGCCACGCCGCCCAGCAGCGAAACGCGGCCTACGCCGGAAATGGTTTCAAAACGCTTTTTGATGAATTGCGTGGCGCGGCTGGTCAGCGTGCGCAAATCGAGCTGTTCAGCGCCGATGGCCACCGAGATGATGGGCATTTCCGAAGGATCATAACGGCTGATGACCGGCGCTTCGATTTCGTCGCGAAAGCGCGCGGCGACGGCAGCGACTGTTTCGCGCACATCCTGCACGGCGATTTCCGGGTCGGCCGTAAGTTCGAATTCAGCGATGACCAGCGACTGGCTTTCATACGATTTGGAGGTGACCTGCTTGATGCCGCTGATGGTGTTGACCGCTTCTTCGAGCTTGCGCGCGACTTCGGTTTCCACGATTTCCGGCGCAGCGCCCGGATAGCTGGTCTGGATCACCACCACCGGAAATTTCACATCCGGCAATTCTTCCACCGCCAGACGCTGATAGGAAAACAGCCCGAGCACAAACAGCGACATCATCATCATGGTCGCGAATACCGGGTTCTGGATGCTGACGCGGGTAAACCACATGGCGCGCCCCTTAGAAAGCCGCTGGCAGGGTCACCATCTGGCCTGCGCGCGGGTTTTGTAATGGCGTGACGATGACGATTTCGCCGGCGCTCAGTCCTTGCAGAATCTGGCTCATGCCCTTGTCGCTGACGCCGGCGCGCACCGTGCGGCGCGCGAGCTGGTTCCCGGCCACCACCCAGACCACCGTCTCTGCCCCTTCCTGGCGCCGCGCGCTGCTCCG
>CAXYUI010000243.1:0-3221 GCA_964291975.1 uncultured Formivibrio sp.
CATCCTAGTCAACAACCGGAAAGTCGTTTTCACCCGCCCCCGCCACGACCAACCCCGCGTTGATCTGGAACGCACCGTGGTGCGCGCGCCGGTCGATGGCGTGGTGGCGCGGCGCGCGGCCCAGGTTGGCCAGCGCGTGCAAGCAGGCGCTGCGCTGCTGGCGGGCGTGCCGGTGCAGGACATGTATGTGAACGCCAACTTCAAGGAAGTGCAGCTCGAAAACGTGAAGCCGGGTCAGCCCGTCGAAGTCAAAGCCGATCTTTACGGCGACAAGGTGGCGTATCGCGGCGTCGTGACCGGCTTCTCGGGCGGCACGGGTTCCGCGTTTTCGGTGATTCCGGCGCAGAACGCCACCGGCAACTGGATCAAAGTGGTACAGCGCCTGCCGGTGCGCATCCAGCTCGATGCGGCCGATCTGGCCAAGTTCCCGCTGCAAGTGGGGCTTTCGATGCATGTGACCATCGACACCCGCGCCGGCCAGTAAGGAAGCACCATGTCTGCAACTTCTTCCCCGGCCATTGAACCGCTCAAGGGCGGCGCACTGTGGATCGCGGCCGGCATTCTGGCGCTGGCCAACTTCATCGCCGTGCTGAACATGACGATCACCAACGTCGCCGTGCCGACCATCGCCGGTTCGATCGGCATCGCCAGCAGCCAGGGCACTTGGATCATCACGTCCTACGCCGTGGCCGAGGCGATCACCGTGCCGCTGACCGGCTGGCTGGCGGCGCGCTTTGGTTCGGTGCGCGTGTTCACGACCTCAATGGTCTTGTTTGGACTCAGCTCGATTCTGTGCGGACTGTCGACTTCGCTGGGGATGCTGGTCGCCGGCCGCATCCTGCAAGGCCTGTGCGGCGGTCCGATGATGCCGCTGACGCAAACGCTCTTGCTGCGCATTTTCCCGAAAGAAAAAGCGCCGGCCGCCATCGCCATGTGGGCGATGACGACGCTGCTCGCGCCGACCATGGGGCCGATTGTCGGCGGTTATCTGTGCGCCACCGCTTCGTGGGGCTGGGTGTCCTTTGTGAATGTCCCGATCGCGCTCGCCGGCGGCTATATCGGCTGGGGTCTGCTCAAGCGCTACCAGAACGAGGCGCAGCGCAATCCGATCGACTTTGTCGGCCTTGGCCTGTTGATCGTCTGGGTCGGCGCGCTGCAAATCATGCTCGACGAAGGCAAAAACCACGACTGGTTCGCCTCGACCGAAATCTGCGCGCTCGCCCTGATCGCCGTGGTCGGCTTTATCGCCTTCCTGATCTGGGAGCTGACCGACAGCCATCCGATTGTCGATCTGCGCGTGTTCCGCCATCGCGGCTACACCATGAGTCTGGTCACCCTGGTGGTGGCTTTCGGCGGCTACTTCGGTATCAGCGTGCTCACGCCGCTGTGGCTGCAACGCTATATGGGCTACACGGCCACCTGGTCGGGCATGACTACGGCCTGGAGCGGCGTGCTGGCGGTGATGATCGCGCCGATGGTGGCCAAACTGTCGTCACGGGTCGATGCTCGCCCACTGGTGTTCTTTGGCGTGAGCTGGCTCGCGCTGATGACCTGCGTGCGCTCCTTCGGCTTTACCGACATGACTTACTGGCAAATCGCGCTGCCGTTGCTCTTTATGGGGCTGGGCATGCCGTTTTTCTTTGTGCCGCTCAACGCGATTGCGCTGTCCAGCGTAGAGCCGGAAGAACCCGCCTCGGCCGCCGGCCTGATGAGCTTTCTGCGTACGCTGGGCGCGGCAATTTCGACATCAGTGGTCAATACGGCTTGGGAAGACCGGATCAAGCTCAATCACGCCGAGCTTGCCGGGCAAGTGGACGCCAGCGGCGAAGCAACGCAAGCCATGCTCGCCAGTGGACTGAACATGGACGCAACGCGGGCTACACTGGATCGCGTTCTGGAAAACCAGAGCGTGATGCTGTCGACCAACCAGCTCTTTTTGCTGATTGCCGTCGTTCTGTTTGCCGCAGCATGCACGATCTGGCTAGCGCCCAAACCGAGTCGCGTTAGCGACGCCTCTTCAGCTCACTAAGGAAGACTTCATGCGCCTGCGCTCTCACCTGCTCTCGCCTGCCCTGCTGGGCTTAAGCGTCCTGCTGGCGCTACTGCTCTGGTTGGCGCTGCCCGCCCAGACCGTCCTCGCCCTGATGGCCGAAGAAGGCCCGGTGGAAAGCGCCACCGTCCTAGCTTATGTGCTGGCGATAGTGGCAATCTGGCTGCTCCGCGCCTCGATCTGGCCAACCCGGCTGGCTTCCAGCATGGTGCTCTTGATGTTCGCCGCGCGCGAAATGGATCTGCATAAATCGCTGTTCGGCATCAGCATGCTCAAAAGCCGTTTTTACCTGAGCGCACCCCTGCTGCCACGCTTGGCGGCGTTGGCGATTTTGCTGCCGTTGGCGTTCGCGCTGGTTTATCTGGTCTGGAAGCACGCCCGCCCGCTCTGGCAAGCCTTGCGTCAGCGCCAGGCGCTGGCCATCACCATGGCATGCTTTATGACGGCACTGTTTGCATCGAAAGCCATCGACCGCTCGCTTAACGTGATCTTTGAAGTATTCAACTACGCCAGCCCACTCTGGCTGCAAGCACTGCAACTGGCTTTTGAAGAAACACTGGAACTCTTGCTCCCGGTACTGGCCGTGGTGGCTGGCTGGCAAAGCTCGCCGCGCAATCAGAGCCAACACCCTGAATGATCTTCTGCAACATCTCACCGGATAGGGAACCGCCAGCATGACCGACTTTTATTCTTTCAGCGCCGAAAGCCTGCGCGGACAAACCATTTCCATGCGTGATTACGCCGGGAAAGTGGTGCTGATCGTCAACACCGCCAGCCAGTGCGGCCTCACCCCGCAATATGCCGGGCTGGAGGCGCTGTATCAGAAATACAAGGATCAAGGCTTGGTGATTCTGGGCTTTCCATGCAACCAGTTTGGCCAGCAAGAACCGGGCGGCGTGGATGAGATCGCGGCAACTTGCCAGATCAATTACGGCGTAAGCTTTCCGATGTTCGCCAAAATCGAGGTCAATGGCGCAGACGCGCATCCGCTATTCAAATATCTGAAAAGTGCGCAGCCTGGCCTGTTTGGCGAAAAGATCCGCTGGAATTTCACCAAATTCCTGATTGGCCGCGACGGTATGCCGTTGCGCCGCTTTGCTCCAATCACCCCGGCACAAAAAATTGAACCAGCGCTTTGCGCCGCACTGGATCACGCCCACCCCTAGCGCAA
>CAXYUI010000244.1:0-3190 GCA_964291975.1 uncultured Formivibrio sp.
AGCTGCCCGGCAGGACGCACCACACTGCCATCGGTACGCGTGACCAGCGCATAGCCTTTCTCCAGCGGGGCCTGCGGATTACAGGCCGCCAGCCGCGCGGCAAGCAAATCAAGCTTCTGTCTACGCCGTACAAACAACTGCCCCAAGCCGCGCGCAAGTCGCTCAAAACGATCCTGCACCCGCTCACGCCGGGCATCGAATTGCGGGCGCTGATGCTCCAGCCGCATTGCAATCCGCACCAGCCGGTGCTGTCGCTCTTCCAGCAAGCGCAGCGGCGCGCGCTGCAGGCGCAAGGCCAGCATGGTCAGGCGATCGCGCTGGCGCGCCAGCTTTTCACCCGGATGCTGCAAGCGGCGCGCCAGTTGATCCAGCCTTTGCATGCGCTGTTGCAGCTGACGCTCCATCATCGCGCGCAGGCGAAAACGCATCTGCGCCAGTCGTGCCAGCCATTCTTCGCGATTGGGGCTGACCAGCTCAGCTGCAGGCGTGGGCGTCGCCGCACGCACATCAGCCACAAAATCGGCGATGGTGAAATCGGTTTCATGACCCACGCCGCTGACCACCGGAATCGGACTGTCGGCAATGGCGCGCGCAACCACTTCTTCATTGAAAGCCCACAGGTCTTCCAGACTGCCGCCGCCGCGCCCGACGATCAGCACATCCACCTCGGCGCGCGCGCCAGCTTTACGGATCGCGGCGGCGATCTGCGCACCGGCATCCACACCTTGTACGGCCGTCGGATACAGCACGACCGGGATGCCCGGCATGCGGCGCGCCAGCGTCGTCACCATATCGCGCAAGGCCGCCGCCGCGGGAGAGGTCACAATGCCAATCGCACGTGGCATCTTGGGCAAAGATCGTTTGCGCTGTGCCGCAAACAAGCCTTCGGCCTCCAGCTTTTTCTTGAGCTTTTCAAAAGCTTCAAACAGCGCGCCCAAACCAGCCGGACGCAAGGCTTCGATGGTGAGCTGAAAATCGCCGCGCGCTTCGTAAAGACTGACCACGGCGCGCGCTTCGACCTGCATGCCTTCGCGCGGCGCAAAGTCAATCAGCGCGGCGCGGTTGCGGAACATCACGCAACGCACCTGCGCGCCACCGTCTTTCAGCGAAAAATAACAGTGCCCGGAATCGTAACGCTTGAAATTGGAAATTTCGCCAGCCACCCAGAGCACGGGAAAGCTGCCTTCGAGCAGGTTTCGTACTTCGCGATTGAGTTCTGTGACAGTGATTACAGCCGGCATTGGGCTTGACAAACGATTGAACATGGCGATTTCAAAGAGAGTTAATCCACAAAACCCAGCAAACAAGCGCTTCGCGGCAGAGATTGAAAGATGTAGTTCTTAAAGATGTCGTATCTATTTGATTTTTAAAGGATGTATCAACTTGCACAAAAAAAGCGCATTCCAGAAAAAGTCCAGACTGGCGGTAACTTAGCGCATCCACACCCACCTTGCCCACAAAGTTATCCACAGGGTTTGTGAGTAACAATAAAAAACCTTGTAAAGGCAGGGGTTTGCCACGGATGGGCTTCCCCGATCTGCGTAATCGGGCTAAAGTTACGCCATTTTTGAAATCACTCGCCGGAACCCATTTCTATGTTCGCCATCATTCAGGCTGCAGGCTGGCCGATCTGGTTCATCATCTTCTCATCGATTGCCGCGGTGACCATCATTCTTGAGCGCTTGTATTCCTTGCGCAAATCACAAATCCTGCCCGAAGGCCTCTTGGCGCGCACGGTACAGGAATACCGCAGCCACGGCGTTAAACCGGAAATGCTGAGCAAGCTTGCACATTCGTCCCCGCTGGGTCGGGTGTTCGCCTCGGGCTTGAAAAACGTGAATAGCTCACGCGACATCATGAAAGAATCCATCGAGGAAACCGGCAGCGCGGTCGCTCACGATCTGGGTCGTTATCTTTCAACCTTGGGCACACTGGCCGCCATCACGCCGCTGCTGGGTCTGCTCGGCACCGTGATCGGCATGATTGAAATCTTCGGCGCACAAAGCCCAACCGGCGGCAGCAACCCGGCCGCCTTGGCGCACGGCATCTCGGTGGCGCTCTACAACACCGCGTTCGGCATCATGGTGGCTGTGCCGGCGCTGATGATGCACCGTTACTTCCGCAGCCGCGTTGAGGGCTTTCTGGTGGAAATGGAACAGCAAGCCATCAAGCTGGTGGAAGTCGTTCACGGCGATCGCAAGAACTGAGGCGAATCATGAAATTTCGCAAGAACCGCGCGCACGATGAAGTGGAAATCAACTTCATCCCGCTGATCGACGTGATGCTGGTGATCCTGATCTTTCTGATGGCGACCACCACCTATTCGAAGTTCGCCGAACTCAAAATCAATCTGCCGACCGCTGATGCTGAAAAAGCGGCGCAACAGCAAGTGCAGAACGTTGAAATCGCCATTACGGCGGGTGGCCAGTTCAGCATCAATGGCCAGATGACCCCATTTGGCACGGCCGAAGAGTTCGCGGTGCAGTTGCGTCGTGCCGCCGGTGAAGCGCAAGAACCCATGGTCATCATCGATGCCGACGCGCAAGCCAGCCACCAGAATGTGGTTCATGTGATGGAAGCGGCGCGCATTGCCGGCTACGGCAAGCTGACTTTCGCCACGCAAACTGGCAAGTGAAAGTCGATCTTTCCGAGCTGCTGACCCGGCACTGGTATCGCCCTGCGATCCTGGTGCCGGTTCTGTTTTTACCCTTTGCCATGCTCTTTGCCCTGATCGGCAGCATCCGCCGGGCTCTATTTCGCCTGGGCATTCTGTCCAGTCACACCCTGCCCGTGCCCACGGTGGTCGTCGGCAATCTCACCGCCGGCGGCGCCGGAAAAACACCGCTGACCATCGCGCTCGCGCAAAGCCTGAGCGCCAAAGGCTGGAAAGTCGGCATCATCTCGCGCGGCTACGGCGGCCAAAATGCATCGCCACGTTCGGTTGACATGGATTCCGATCCGGCACAAACCGGCGATGAGCCGATTCTGCTGCGCCGCGCAGCTGGCGTGCCAGTCTTTGTCTGCCGCGACCGTTTCGCCGCTGGCTCGGCGCTCTTGGAACAACATCCAGACGTCAACCTGATCCTGTGCGACGACGGCCTGCAGCATTACCGGCTGGCGCGCGATCTGGAGCTGTGCGTGATCGACGGCGCTCGCGGCTTGGGCAACCGTTTGCTGCTGCCCTCCGGCA
>CAXYUI010000245.1:0-3183 GCA_964291975.1 uncultured Formivibrio sp.
GCTTCGGGCGAAAAAGACGTGCTGATGGCCGGCGACTTCAATGCTTACCAGAAAGAAGACCCGATCACCACGATTGAGGCCGCCGGCTTTGAAGACCTGCATGACCGCCTGCCGGCGACGGATCGCTACACCTATGTGTATGCGGGCGAATCGGGCGTGCTCGACCATGCGTTTGCCAGCAGCAGCCTCAAATCACAAGTGGCCGGGTTTGGCGTCTGGCATATCAACGCCGACGAGCCCATCGTGCTCGACTACAACACCGAATTCAAAACCGACGACCGTTATGCCGCCACGGCCTATCGCTCATCCGACCATGATCCGGTGCTGATCGGCCTTAACCTTAACGGGGATGCCGCTTCCGTCGTACCGACGCTTTCCGCCACACTGCCTGCCAGCACCACGGTTGGCGCTGCAGCCAGCATCACCGGCATCGCGGCGGCCAATGGCACGAGTCTCACCGTGGATTGGGGCGATGGTACGGTCGAAACACTGGCCACCACCGTGACGAGCGCAAGCCACAGCTACACGGCGACCGGCAGCTACGCCATCCGCATCACGCTCAAAGACGCCAGCGGCCAGATCGCGCAAAAAAATGGCCAGATCACCGTCACAGCGGCGGCCAGCAGCGGCGCGTCAGCGGAATTGTTCTTCAGCGAATACGTCGAGGGCAGCAGCAATAACAAGGCGCTGGAAATCTACAATCCGACCGGCAGTGCGGTGGATCTCTCCGCCTACACGGTCAAGCTCTACGCCAACGGCGGCACCTCGGCATCGAACACCCAGGCGCTCTCGGGCACGCTGGCGGCCGGGTCGACGCTGACGATCCTGAATGCGTCATTCACGACATCGGTGACGGTGGCCAACAGCATCACCAGCACGGTGACCTACTTCAACGGGGATGATGCGATCACGCTGGAAAAGAGCGGTGTGGTGATCGACCAGATTGGCGTGGTCGGCGAAGACCCCGGCACGGCTTGGACCACCGGTGCGAACTACAGCACGCTGGATAAAACCCTGCGCCGCAAGAGCAGCATCGTGCGCGGCAGCATGCCGGCGACGGGGTGGGATATCAGCGCCGAGTGGGAAGTATTCGACAAAGATAGCTTTGGCGGACTGGGCGCGCGCTGAGTCGAGCAGCGGTCAGCGCGGCTTGTTCGGGCCGCGCCGGCCGCGCTGTTTGGGATGCGTTTTGGCAGGCACCGGGCGCGGCACTTTGGGCAACAGCGCCTGAAACTCCGCCGGCGCGGCTTCTCGCCACTGCCCCGGCATCAAGTCGGTTAGCGAAAAATCGCCGATCCGGGCGCGAATCAGCCGCAAAGTCGGGAAGCCCACTTTGGCCGTCATCCGCCGCACCTGGCGGTTTTTGCCCTCACGAATCACCATTTCCAGCCAGGCCGTCGGAATGTTCGCCCGGGAGCGAATCGGCGGATTGCGCGGCCAGAGCGCAGGCGGTTCGTCAATGATGCGCACCTGCGCGGGCTGGGTGGTGAAATCGCCCAGATTCACGCCTTGGCGCAAAGGTTCAAGCGCCGCATCGTCCGGAGCGCCTTCGACCTGTACCCAGTAGGTTTTGGGCAATTTGTGCTGTGGATCGGCGATGCGCGCTTGCAAAGGGCCATAATCGGTGAGCAAAAGCAAGCCTTCCGAATCGGTATCGAGCCGGCCAGCCGGATAAACGCCTTTCTCGCTTACATAATCCGCCAGACACTGGTGCGGCGGCGATGGCGTGAACTGGCAGATCACGCCATAGGGCTTATTGAGGAGCAGAAGGCGAGACATACGGTAACTTGGCAGTCGTAAAAGAATCGCACGATAATAAACCGCTTTAGCCGGCGCAAGCACGCTAACTCAAAAGCTTCGGCACGCTCCCCTCGCATCACAGGAATGACCAGTGAGTTTGATTCAAGTCCCGCCGCAAGGCATGAGGATCGTTCCCAATCTGGCCACGCCGGATAATCCCGTTATTCCCTTTATCGAAGGCGATGGCATTGGCGCGGACATTACGCCGGTCATGATGCAAGTCGTCGAAGCCGCCGTGGGGCAAGCGTATGGCGGCGGGCGCAAAATTCACTGGATGGAAATCTGCTGCGGTCAAAAAGCACTGATGCGCTACAACACCGCCTTGCCGCAAGAAACGCTGGAGGCCATGAAAACCTTTTCGGTGGCGATCAAAGGGCCGCTTGGCGATGCGGCTTTGGAATGCCAGTTGCGAGAACGTTTGGATTTGTATGTCAACTTGCGGCCACTGCGTTGCCTGAAAGGTATGCCCTCCACGCTCAAATCACCTGAGCTGATCGATATGGCGATTTTCCGTGAAAACGCCACGACGCAGATCCATCCAGAAGATGCCGACAGCGCCACTGAACCGGCGCAAACCATGATTGAGTTTTTGCAAAATGAAGTGGGCGTTCGCCCGATCCGCTTTCCGCATGTCGCCGATACCGCCTCCGCATGCAAAACCGAAGTCGAAAGATTGTTACGCAAGGCGATACAGTACGCCATCGACCATCACCGCAAATCCGTGACCTTGGTGCACAAAGTGCGTGGCGGACAGGCTGCTGAAAACCATTTTTGTTTGTGGGCTTATGCGCTGGCGCAACGGGAGTTTGGCGGGCTTGAGATCGACGGCGGCCCATCGGTACAACTACCCAATGGGATTGTCATCAAGGATGTCGTCATCGACGCTTTCTTGCAGCAAGTCATGCTGCGCCCCACCGAATACGATGTGATCGTCACCGAAAAGCATCACGGCGATTACATTTCAGATTCATTGGCCATTGAATTAGGCGGTATGGGAATTGCGCCCGGAGCGCAACTTTCGGACAGTCTGGCCTGCTTCGAAGCCACCCACGGCACCGCGCCCGCCTATGCCGGACTCGATAAGGTCAATCCTGGATCACTGATTTTGTCGGCAGAGATGATGCTGCGCCACATCGGCTGGAAAGAAGCGGCCGATCTCATCCTCAAAGGCATTGAGGGCGCAATCAGCAATCGGATCGTCACCTGCGATCTGGCGCGCTTGATGGATAACGCAACCGAAGTTTCCTGTTCAGCTTTCGGTCACGCGGTCATTGACCATATGCAAATCCGCTAAGCGCCATCAAAAAAGCCACGGCATGCCCGGGCTCTGATTGGTGACAAACCCCACCCCCGAAGCCGGGGGTGCCCTCAGGGAGGGGACGG
>CAXYUI010000246.1:0-3178 GCA_964291975.1 uncultured Formivibrio sp.
TGACCTGGCTGGCCAATTTGCTCACCGCGCTGGCGCTGATTCTGTTCTTTTACGCGCTGGTGTATTTGGCGGTGAATTCGCCGCTGTTTCCGGTGCGCAAGATTGGGGTCGAGGGTGATCTCGATCATGTGACCAAGAAACAGCTCGAATATGTGATCAAGAACGAGCTCAAAGGCACGTTCTTTACGCTGGATCTGCACAAGACCCGGCAAGCGTTTGAAAAATTGCCGTGGGTGCGCCGGGTGGATGTGCGCCGGCGCTGGCCAGATCGGCTGGAAGTGAATATCGAAGAGCACCAGGCGATTGCTCGCTGGGGTTCGGAAGCGTTGCTCAATAGTCATGGCGAAACTTTCGATGCGGCGAGCAATGATCCGCTGCCGATTTTTGAAGGGCCTGAAGGCAGCGAAAAACAAGTGCTGGCCGGATACCGGGAGTTTCGCGAGGCGCTGGCCGCCACAAAGCGTCAGCCGACGCGGGTCTGGTTGTCAGCGCGGCGAGCCTGGCGTCTGGAGCTGGATCGCCATTTGGTTCTGGAGATCGGGCGCGAGGATGCGGCTGAGCGTGTGCGGCGTTTTGCGGCGGCGTATCCAGATTCCTTGGCTCGGCTGGAAATCGCCGTGGATTACGTGGATTTACGTTATCCGAATGGTTTTGCAGTACGGATGCCCGACTACAAGCCGGCGGATAGCAAGCCCAAGAACGGGTGAGAAATGATGAGAACAGGAAAAAAGGGTGTCAGATGACCATGGATAACAAGAACCTTATCGTCGGGCTCGACATCGGCACGTCCAAGGTCGTGGTGGTGGCGGCTGAAGTCCAGGAAGACGGTTCCTTGAATGTGGTTGGGCTTGGCTCTGCGGTCTCGAAAGGCCTCAAGCGCGGCGTCGTGGTCGACATCGAAAAAACCGTGGCGGCGATTCAGGGCGCTTTGGGCGAAGCCGAATTGATGGCCGACTGCAAGATCGGCGAAGTCTACGCCGGCATCGCAGGCAGCCATATCAAGGGGCGCAATTCGCACGGCATGGTGGCGATTAAAGATCGCGAAGTCACGCAGGCCGACATGGATCGCGCTCAGGAAACCGCGCGCGCAGTGAATATTCCGGACGGCCAGGAAGTGCTGCATGTGATTCCGCAGGAATATGTGATCGACGGTCAGGAAGACGTGAAAGAGCCGCTGGGCATGTCCGGCGTGCGCCTGGAAGTGCGCGTGCACATTATTTCGGGCGCGAGCTCGGCGGTGCAAAACATCACCAAGTGCGTGCGTCGCTGCGGGCTGGAAATCGCCGAAGTCGTGCTGCAGCCCTTGGCCTCCGCGTATTCGGTGCTGACCGAGGACGAGAAGGATCTGGGCGTTTGCCATATCGATATCGGCGGCGGCACGACCGACATCTCCGTTTTCATCAATGGCGCGATTCGTCACACCGCGGTGTTGCCGATCGCAGGCGACCAGATCACCAATGATATTTCGCTGGCGCTGCGCACGCCGACGGCCGAAGCCGAAGCGATCAAGGTGCAGTACGGCGTCGCGCAACGCCACCTGACTGATCCGCAGCAGCTGATCGAAGTGCCGGGCGTGGGCGAGCGCGGTGTGCGCCAGATGAGCCGCCATACCCTCGCAGAAGTGATCGAGCCGCGCGCTGAAGAAATCTACAACCTGGTGCTGGCTGAACTTAAAACGGCGGGCTTTGCCGATCGCCTGGCCAGCGGCAGCGTGGTCATTACCGGGGGCGCGGCGCAGATGCCGGGCATGGTTGAACTGGCGGAAGAAATCTTCCATATGCCGGCGCGCCTTGGCCTGCCGCGTTATGTCGGCGGTTTGGCTGAAGTGGTGAAAAGCCCGCGCTATTCGACCGCTGTTGGCCTGTTGCTGATCGCGCGGGAACAACTTTTGAAGAATCCAGCCGGGCGCGCCAAGGATGGCTCGCTGGGCAGCGTATTGGGCCGCGTCAAGGCGTGGTTCCAGACCAATTTCTAATTTTTGAATTTACTCGGGCAAGGAGAAAACCATGGCAATGTTTGAACTTCAGGAAGTGGCGCAACTCGTCAACATCAAGGTCATTGGTGTGGGCGGTGCAGGCTGCAATGCGATCAACAACATGATCCAGCATGATCTGGGCGGCAATCTGCACGGCGTGCAGTTTATTGCGGCGAATACGGATGCACAGGTGCTGAAAAACTCGCAAGCCAGCGACGTGATCCAGCTGGGTGCAAGCCTGACGCGCGGTTTTGGCGCGGGCTGTGATCCGGAAGTCGGTCGTCAGGCTGCGGAGGAAGATCGCGAACGCATCGCAGAAATGATCGAAGGCGCCAACCTGCTGTTTATCACGGCCGGCATGGGCGGTGGTACGGGCACGGGCGCTGCGCCGGTGATCGCACAAGTCGCACAAGAAAAAGGCATCTTCACCGTCGGCGTGGTGACCAAGCCGGGTCTGGACGAAGGCCCCCGTCAGAAGCTGGCGCAAGCCGGCATCGACGAGCTGTCGCTGCATGTTGATTCGCTGATTATCGTGTCGAACCAGAAGCTCGAAGAAGTGCTGGGTGATGACGTGACCATCGACGAAGCCTTCCGCGCTGCCGACGACGTGCTGCGCGATGCCGTGGGTTCGGTCGTGGAAATCATCTACTCGTCCGGCGTGGTGAACGTCGACTTTGCCGACGTGATGAAGGTCATGAAGGAAAAGGGCATGACCATCATGGGTTCGGCCGTGGCGACTGGCGAAGGCCGCGCCGTGCGCGCGATGGAAGAAGCCATCAGCTGCCCGCTGCTCGACAATATCCGTTTCGACGGCGCTCGCGGCGTGCTGGTCAACTTTACCGCCAGCCGCGAATCGCTCAAGCGCAGCGAAATCCGTCAGGCGCTGGAAATGATTAACGACCACGTGGTCGACGGTGCACCGGTCAAGCATGGCGTGGTTTACGATCCGTCCATGGGCGACAGCATCCGCGTCACCGTGATCGCTACCGGTTTGGGTAATCGTGAAGCCAAGCCGCAACTGACCATGATCTCGAGTGAGGCTCGCAAGACGGGTACTGATAATGCCCCGGCGCTGAACCCGGAAGACTACGACACCCCGGCGATCTGGCGCAGCAACCGTAGCCGTGGTGGTGCTGGCGCACCGGCTGCGGGAACGACGAGCAATATCGATATGGATATTCCGGCTTTCCTGCGACGCCAAGC
>CAXYUI010000247.1:0-3163 GCA_964291975.1 uncultured Formivibrio sp.
GCGCCGTTCGGGCCGATAATTCCGATAATCGGGCGGGGCGGGGCGTTGAAGCTGAGGTTGTCGATCAGAAGGCGATCGCCAAAGCTCTTGGAAACGCCCTTAAATTCCAGCACTTTATCCCCCAGACGCTCGGCTACGGGGATGAAGATTTCCTGGGTTTCGTTGCGCTTTTGGTGTTCAACGCTGCTGAGTTCTTCAAAGCGGGCAATCCGCGCTTTGGACTTGGCTTGGCGACCCTTCGGGTTCTGGCGCACCCATTCCAGTTCTTGCTTCATGGCCTTCATGCGGGCGACTTCGCCCTTGGCTTCTTGATCCAAGCGGGCTTCTTTTTGTTCAAGCCAAGATGAGTAATTGCCCTTCCACGGAATGCCGTGGCCGCGGTCGAGTTCCAGAATCCATTCGGCGGCGTTGTCGAGGAAGTAGCGATCGTGGGTCACGGCGACCACAGTGCCGGGGAAGCGCACCAGGAACTGCTCCAGCCATTCCACCGATTCGGCATCCAGGTGGTTGGTCGGCTCATCCAAAAGCAGCATGTCCGGCTTGGACAGCAGCAGTTTACACAGCGCCACGCGGCGCTTTTCACCACCGGAGAGGTGGCCGATCTTGGCATCCCATGGCGGCAGGCGCAGGGCGTCGGCAGCCAGTTCCAGTTGCAAGGATGTGTTGTCTCCTGCACCGGCGGAAATAATCGCTTCCAGACGGGCTTGTTCTTCGGCCAGCGCGTCAAAGTCGGCATCGGGTTCGGCATAAGCGGCGTAGACCTCTTCGAGGCGCTTTTGCGCGTCCATCACATCGCCCATGCCGGATTCGACTTCTTCGCGCACGGTTTTTTCCGGATCAAGCTGCGGTTCCTGCGGCAGATAGCCGATCTTGGTGCCGGCCAGATGTTGCACTTCGCCGTCATATTCTTTATCCACGCCGGCCATGATGCGGATCACGGTGGATTTACCCGCGCCATTCAAGCCCAAGAGGCCGATCTTGGCACCCGGGAAAAAGCTCAAGGAAATATCCTTGATGATCTGGCGTTTGGGGGGAACGATTTTGCTCACGCGGAGCATGGACATCACATATTGGGCCATTGCGGTGCAGTCTTTGGGTTGCAGATGGCCGCGATTCTAACAAATGCAGCCCATGGCGTGCGGCATGGTTGTTGCTTTTAAGGAATGGGGCGGGTCTATAGTCAACACGGGGTACAGGTGTCGTCTTTTGTCTGTCCGCTTGTAAGCAAATTTTACGGTAACGAAAGTTAAACGGTAGAATTCGGCGGCCAAGTGGGATGTATTCAAAAGGTTGAGGCGAGGAGCCTAGAAATTGTCGAACATGGACCGTAATAATTTGCTGCTGACGGCGCGCACCGATTTTTTGAACGCCTTCACCGATGCGCTGGATGAGTCAATTCGGCAGGCAGAAGCACACCTTTTCATCAAGGCCGATACGGCCAAATTCAGTGCAGATCAGCGCCGCTATCTGGATGCGCGTGTCTTTGTCATGAGATCGGCCGCACAAATCCGCGAGCAAATCTTGCAGTCGATGGATCGCCTTTTGCAGCGCAGTTTCCAAACAGCCTACAACACCTTTCGACCTTCTTTTTCTTGGACCGGCAGCAATCTTTCACTGGTCGATACCTCTGCCATTGAAGGCGAATTGCGGATTGATGAATTCACCAAGCGCTTTCGTGATGAAGCCGAAGATGAGCTGCGTGATTTGAATATCCGTATTGCCCTCTTGTTTGAGCAAGACGATATTAGCGAGCGAGAAAACCCGTTTCGTCCCTATTTGATTTCCCGCAGCATTGCTTCGGCCTTTGAAACCATGGAATTACCGCCGGATGATGTCGATGCCTTGATTGTGCAAATCTCAGAAGGCATGTGCGGGCGGGTTGCGGCGATTTATAGCCATTTGAATGAACTGCTGGCAGCTCAGGGACTGGCAGCGCAATTGCAGCTCAAGATCAGGAAAATGCCGTCCCGGCTGAATCTGGGGGGCGCATCTGCAGGAACTGATGCAGAATCGGCAACAGAAAATACACAAGCACCGACCCAACCACCGCATGCCTCGCCCGGCAGGCATCAGCCTCATGTTGTAGAAGTCATGTCTTTGCAGGCCAAGAACCCGGTGGATGATCTTTTTGAGCGCATCCGCGATTTTGGCAGCAGCACTACCGCGCCCGATTCGCCTGCTCATTTTGCAGCTGGCACAAATGCCTTGCCTTCGACCCCTGCAGCTGGCAAAGCCATGCCTGATCGTCAGCAAAACCGCAGTTGGTTAAATGGGCTGCACAGCGCCGGGCAGGTCTTACGCCAATTCTTTGCCGGCCCGGCCATGCCCTCTGTGGCCACAGACGATGTTTTTGGTGTCAATCCGCCCCACGCTCTGCCCGCCAATACGCCCTTAACCAATTCAATTCAAGATTTGCAACGGCAAGCTACGCCCGCCGCACACGAGATGCTCGGTAAGGAAGGCCAGGTTCGCAATCTCATTTTGGAAGAGCGTGAACGCCTGAGCGATCTGGCGCGCGACAGCAATGAGCAGATGATTATCGACATCGTGGCGATGTTGTTTGAATTCATTCTGCGCGATGTACAAGTTCCGGCTGAAGTGCGCGCGCAACTGGGGCGCTTGCAGTTTCTGGTGCTTAAAATTGCTTTGCTCGATCCAGAGTTGTTTTCCAAGGAATATCACGACGTTCGTTTGCTGGTGAACCGGATTGGTTCGATCTCGCTCGGATTGCGTCAAATCGATCCTACGGGCGAACGGGTTTCGGGAGAAATTTGCCGCATCGTTGAAACCCTGCTGGCTGATGAAACGCAAGGCGTGGCGCTATTTGGCTTGATGCTCGATGAGCTGGATGCTTTTGTGGCCCGCGAATTGCTCGCGGCCGATAAACAACTTGATCGCGCAGTACAGGCCGTCGAAAAGGCTGAAAGCCGAACTCTGCAATTTGCCCGAATTAGCGCAATGCTGGGCGAAGCGCTTTCGCAAATCCGGGTCGATCAATATCTTCATGATTTTTTGATGAATATCTGGTCGCGCGTGGTGGAACGCGCGGGGCGTGAATCCCCAGAAAACGCCTTGCGTTTTCGCTTGCTGGTTCCGGATCTGATTTGGAGCGTGGCGCCCAAAGTATTGCCTACAACTCCTTGCCTGAAATGTTTTCCCGGCT
>CAXYUI010000248.1:0-3154 GCA_964291975.1 uncultured Formivibrio sp.
CGGTTCCAGACCGTATTGCTTTCGTGCATCGCGTACAGAATGCGCCGGTGCACCGGCTTTAAGCCGTCGCGCACATCAGGCAGCGCACGCCCCACGATCACGCTCATGGCGTAATCGAGGTAGGAATGGCGCATTTCCTCTTCGAGACTGACGATGATGGTTTCTTTGGCAAAACTCTGGATTTGCTCTGACATCGGTAATCGGACCGTTTTTCTAGTGATTCAGGGTTTCACGCAGCCATACAGCATGGGCTAGCGAAGGCGCGATTTTAACACACCCCCTCCCCTTGCAACCAATGCAAGACGCTTTTGCGCGCTGGCAAACCACACCTTGCCGCCCTGCATGGCTTTGCCGGACAATAGCGGCCTTCACTCCGGGATGCTGCTCATGTTCAGAAAACTGGCTTGTATTGCTGTTCTTCTTGCTTCCACCGCCTACGCCGAGCCGGTTGCCGACCTGCAAAAAGCGCTCAGCAATGCCCGCGCGCTATCGGGCGAGTTCACCCAAACCGTGGTGAACCGCAAGGGTAAAACGCAAACTGCATCGGGCACTTTCGCCATCCTGCGCCCGGGCAAGTTCCGCTGGAACTACAAGAAGCCCTACGAACAGCTGATTGTTGGCGATGGCAAGCAGGTCTGGCTCTACGACCCGGATCTACAGCAAGTCACTGTACGCGACGTGAGCCAGGCACTGGAATCGAGCCCGGCCGCACTGCTTTCTGGCGACAACAATCTGGAAATGCGCTACAAGCTCACCGCCCTGCCCGCGCGCGACGGCCTCGACTGGGTTGAAGCTACGCCCCGTCAGAACGACAGCAATTTCAACAAAATCCGCCTGGGCATCGCCGGCGGTGAAATCCGCCGTATGGAACTCGACGACAGCTTCGGTCAGACCACGCGCGTTGAATTTCGTAATCAGGTGAACAAGGCCGACGCGGCGCAGTTCAGCTTCACGCCGCCCAAGGGTGTCGATGTCGTCCGCCAGTGATCTCTTTGATTCGGCGCCGGTGCACCAGCCGCTCGCCGAACTCTTGCGCCCCAAATCCGTGGCCGAAGTCGTCGGTCAGCGCCAGCTGCTTGCGCCCGGCAAACCGCTGCAACTGGCGCTTGCGTCCGGCCAGCCGCATTCGATGATCCTGTGGGGCCCGCCCGGCGTCGGTAAAACCACGCTGGCGCGCCTCTTCGCCAATACTTTCGAAGCCGAATTTATCCCGCTTTCTGCGGTGTTTTCCGGCGTGAAAGACATCCGCGCCGCGATGGAAGAAGCTGAGCGCAACAAGCAACTGGGGCGGCGCACCATCCTCTTCGTCGATGAAGTTCACCGTTTCAACAAGGCGCAGCAGGATGCTTTCCTGCCCTTCGTCGAATCGGGTCTGGTGACTTTTATTGGCGCGACCACCGAAAACCCTTCGTTTGAATGCAACGCCGCGCTCTTGTCGCGCGCGCAGGTTTATGTCTTAAAGCCGCTCGGCGCTGATGATCTGAAAGCGCTGATTGAACGGGCGCAAAGCGAGCGCTATCCCGATCTCGAATTCAATCAAGCCGCAATTGATACGCTCGTGGGTTATGCCGACGGCGACGCGCGCCGCTTGCTGAACCTGATCGAGCAGACCGCCAATGCCGCTTCTGCCGCCAGAATCAGCGCGATCGACGGCGAGTTTCTCGACAACGCGCTGACACTGAACGCTCGCCGTTTCGACAAGGGCGGCGATGCGTTTTACGACCAGATTTCCGCACTGCACAAATCGGTGCGCGGCTCAAACCCGGACGGCGCGGTGTACTGGCTATGCCGCATGCTCGACGGCGGCGCTGACCCACGTTATCTGGCGCGCCGCATCGTACGCATGGCTTGGGAAGACATTGGTCTGGCCGATCCGCGCGCGATGCAAATCTGCAATGATGCGGCCGAAACCTATGAGCGCCTGGGCAGCCCGGAAGGCGAACTCGCGCTGGCGCAAGCCGTGATCTACCTCGCCATCGCCGCCAAATCGAACGCGGGTTACAACGCCTACAACGCCGCGCGCGCGCTGGTCGCGAAAGACCGTTCGCGCGAAGTACCGGTGCACTTGCGCAACGCGCCGACCAAGTTGATGAAGGAACTCGGCTACGGCCATGCGTACAGGTATGCACACGACGAACCCGAAGCCTACGCAGCTGGCGAAACCTATCTGCCCGATGGCTTGGAAGACGTGAAATTCTACGAGCCAACGCCGCGTGGACTGGAAGGCAAGATCGGCGAAAAGCTCAAGCATCTGGCGGAGCTTGATCGGGATTGGCGCAAGAAAAACCGCTAAGGAAGCTCTGAATAAGTACTGCGAAAGCACATTACTGCGTCCCACAGGGATTTGCTACGCGGCATCGCGCGGTGCTCGAAACCCCACAGGGGCTTCCTGCGGTCGTCCTCATGTACTTCTATGTACATTCCGGTTTCTGTGCTCCGGGCTCCTTGTCCTGCACCTTCTCGTTGACTTATTCAGAGCTTCCCTAGGCCAGGCTTGAGATGAGCCGCAGCGCCTCGGGCGCAAGATCGGCCGCATTGGGGCGAAAATGGAACACCGGCGCCTGCGGCAATCCCGGATAGAGCGAATGACTGCTGCGCCGGTAAGCGGGGTCGTAGTGCTGCTCGATCAGCTCGCAAAAAAGCTCACGTTTTGCGCCGCCATCAACCAGCGCACACCAACGCGCAATCGTTTCGCGCCCCAGCAATTCAGTCAGGCGCTGCAATTGCGCCTTGAATCCCGCCGGATCATCAAACAGCGCGGCGTAGTCCTCACAAAGAAAATCAACGCGGTCTTCCAAAACCGCTTCAACGCGGATGCATTCGGCAGCAGACAACATCCGCATCAGTGCATCCGGCAGGCGCAGAGCGCCGATTTTTTTGCTCTCGGCTTCGACAAAAACCGGGCGCGCCGGATCGAGACTGGCCAGCGCCACAGCGAGCTCACTCTCAAAACTTTTCTGCGAGGGCTGGACTTCGGTCGGCAACGCGCCCAAGAGTGAGCCGCGATGTCTGGCCAGGTCTTCCAGATCGAGCACCTGCGCGCCGACTTGAGCCAGCGCACGCAAGAGCCGCGTTTTGCCACATCCAGTGAGTCCGGCCAGCACCTGAAAACGGAACTGCTGCGGCAAAGAATCCAACTGCGCCATCACACGAT
>CAXYUI010000249.1:0-3134 GCA_964291975.1 uncultured Formivibrio sp.
GGCCAGATGCCCGCAAAACACCCGCCAGATATAAAAAATCCCTGAGGAATGAGGGTTTTTTGCCTGCCAGTAATTCGTTCAGTGCGCAGCGCCTTCCTGCGTCTTCAAGGCAACCGCAGCCGCCTGTTCGCGCTTTTCAGTGAAGAGGTAGGCGTAAGGCAGACCAATGAAGATCGCGCCGCCGACGATATTACCGAGCGTCGCCGGGATCAGGTTGGCGGTAATGAAATGACCCCAAGTCACATCCAGACCGGCCAGCATTGCAGCCGGAATAAAGAACATATTGGCAATGCTGTGCTCCATGCCCATGGTCACGAAAGCCATCACCGGCAGCCAGATCGCGAACATGCGACCCAGCGTATCCTTAGCCGAATAACCCAGGAAAGAGGCCGTGCAAACCAAGAGGTTAGCCAGAATGCCCTTGGCAAAAGTCACACCAAATGAATTACTCAATTTGCCGTTGGCCATTTTCAAGAGATACGGCGTCCACGGCTGTTCTTCTGCGAGCAAATGCGTGGCATAAGCAAACAGCCAGGCCACAATCAGCGCGCCAACAAAGTTGCCCAACCAGGAAATCGTCCAGACGCGCAGCACATCCGAAGTCGAACTATTGCCGCGATACCAGGAAACCGTGCAAGTCGCGCAGTTGGACGTAAAGAGATCAACGCCCGTCAGCACCACGGTAATCAGCCCCATCGGGAACATCGCGCCCAGAATGAACTTCTGCAAGCCCGGGTTGTTCGCGCCAATTTCCAGCGAGCCGCCAGCCACGATCACGGCCAAGAGGCCGCCGAGCGAAATAAACATCCCACCCATCACCGCCATCACCGCAAAACGCGGAAAGGAAAAGCCCGCCTTTGCCGTCGCAGAATGATCCGCGTAATCGACAATGCCATCCGGGGTCAGCATGTTAGCCATCAGAACAACCTCTTAAAGAAAAATTGAGCGCCGTCTTTATATCTTTTTCAACCCGGCTGCGGCGCAGGAAAAATTACGCTTTTCGCCGAAAGGTGCGAAAAAACTGATTTAACGCAAATCCGGCGCAAGACTCAAAGCCGGTAGCTGAGCGAGGTCATCACTTTGGAGGTCAGCCGCATCAGGCCGGGTAAAGGCTGCGGCAAGGAAGCTGCGCCCAATTCTTCCGCTTTGTCGGCATGACTCATTTCGTCGGTATACATCTGCGCCACGATCGCGCGGCTGCGCTCATCCTGCGCCGGCAATTTCTGCAGATGCGATTGCAGATGCGCGCCAACCTGACGCTCGGTTTCGGCCAAAAAACCCAGATTCCATTTATCGCCGATCACACCCGCCGTCACGCCGATCGCCAGACTGCCGGCATACCAGAGCGGATTGAAGAGGCTTTTGTGGCTACCCAGCTCGTGCAAACGTCGCTCAGTCCAGGCCAGATGTTCGACTTCTTCCTGCGCCGCCTGCCGCAGCGCCTCACGGGTGGCCGGATCGCGCGCAGTCAGCGCTTGGCCTTGATAGAGCGCCTGCGCACACACTTCGCCACAGTGATTGACGCGCATCAGTCCGGCAGCGCGCTGTTTTTCTTCCGCACTCATTAATGCCTCATCGTGCGCGGCATCCGGGTGCGGGCGCGCGCTGGTGGGTGGCGCAGCCAAGGTGCGCAAAGCGGTATCAAATCCGCAGATCAATTCATCCAGTTTGGGTAGCATGAGTTCTCCTTGTGGCCGGATTCTAACAGGAGGATGAAAAAAGTCCGCAGAACAGACCCATCAAAGCCAATTAATAATTTCAATCAAAGACTTAATCACAAAAAAATCACGAATTCCGCGAACGATTTTTCCATATCCTGCTCAACGACATCTTGGCGCTCATGCTATGATCGCGAAGTTTTTGATCCATTCCGGAATACCGTCCATGTCCCGCCTGTTGTTTGCCCTTTGTACCAGCCTGCTGAGCCTGGTCGCGCTTGCCGCCAATCCGCAAGTCGAACTCAACACCAATCAAGGCAAGATCGTCCTCGAGCTCTACGCCGACAAGGCGCCGGCCACGGTCGCCAACTTCTTGCAATATGTGCGCGACAAGCACTACGACGGCACGATCTTCCATCGCGTCATCGACAATTTCATGATTCAGGGCGGCGGCTTTGACGAGCAGATGCGCCAAAAACCCACCCGCGCGCCGATCCGCAACGAAGCCAGTAAACAGCTGCGCAACAAGACTTACACCATCGCCATGGCGCGCACGCCCGATCCGCACTCGGCCTCCAGCCAGTTCTTTATCAATGTGCGCGACAATGATTTCCTCGACTATCGCGCCGCCACGCCACAAGAATATGGCTACTGTGTGTTTGGCAAGGTCATCAAAGGACAGGATGTGGTCAACAAGATCAAGAATGTGAAAACCGGCGCTCAGCCACCGCACAATGATGTGCCGGTCATGCCGGTCATCATCGAATCGGCCGTCGAAGTCACCGCCAAGTCCGGCAAGAACAAATAACCCGAAAAAGGAAGCATCATGAGCCAAGTCAAACTGACCACCACCCTCGGCGACATCGTCATTGAACTGGACGCTGAAAAAGCGCCGAAAACGGTCGCCAACTTCGAACAGTATGTGAAAGACGGCCATTACGACGGCACGATTTTCCATCGCGTGATCAAGGACTTCATGATTCAGGGCGGCGGTTTCGAGCCGGGTCTGAAGCAAAAACCGACCCGCGAACAAATTGAAAACGAAGCCGCCAACGGCCTCAAAAACCAGGTCTACACCATCGCCATGGCGCGCACTCCCGATCCGCATTCGGCATCGAGCCAGTTTTTTATCAACGTCACCGATAACGACTTCCTGAACTACCGCGCGCCGACCCCGCAAGGCTATGGCTACTGCGTATTTGGCAAAGTTGTGGCTGGCACGGAAACCGTCGACAAGATCAAAGCAGTCAAGACCGGCAACTCGGGCTTCCATCAAGATGTGCCCAAGGAAGACGTAGTCATCATCAAGGCCGAACTCTTGGCCTGATTCGCCTAAAGGAACAAAAGGGTGGCCGCGCGCCACCCTTTTTCATGATGAAACCGACCCTTTTTATTGCCGACCTGCACCTTTCCCCCGACGATCCCGCAACGGCGCAAGCCTTTGCGAGCTTCATCGGCGGTGTCGCGCGCGAAGCC
>CAXYUI010000250.1:0-3114 GCA_964291975.1 uncultured Formivibrio sp.
ATGAAGTTGTCACGATCGGTATCGCGCTCGATAGTTTCCAGCGTCTGGCCAGTATGCTTGGCCAAGAGCTCGTTCAGGGTGCGCTTGGTCTTCAAGAGTTCCTTGGCATGAATTTCAATATCGCTCGCCTGCCCAGCCAAGCCGCCAATCAGCGGCTGGTGGATCATGATGCGCGAATTCGGCAGCGCAAAGCGCTTGCCAGGCGCACCACCCGCCAGCAGGAAAGCGCCCATGCTGGCCGCCATCCCGATGCACAGGGTCGACACATTCGGCTTGATGAATTGCATGGTGTCGTAAATCGCCATGCCCGCCGTCACCGAACCGCCCGGCGAATTGATATAGAAATAGATGTCCTTGTCCGGATTTTCGGACTCAAGGAACAGGAGCTGAGCCACGACCAAGTTGGCGCTCTGGTCATTGACCGGCCCAACCAAAAACACGACCCGTTCTTTCAAGAGGCGCGAGTAGATGTCGTATGAGCGCTCACCGCGACCGCTTTGTTCAACCACCATCGGAATGTAACCGAGGTTTTGCGGGTCAAATCCTGTCATTTTTCAGCTCCCGGTTCGGGCCGGCAATCAGCCCTGCTGGCCCATCAGTTCATCAAAGGCAACCTGCTTTTCCACTACCTTGGCGCGGGCTTGCACAAATTCAACCACATTGTCTTCCAGCGCCATATTTTCTGCACTGGCCAGACGCTGTTTGTCGGCATAGTACCAAGCCACAACCTCAGCCGGATCTTCGTAGTTCTGCGCCAGCTCTTCGACGATGGTTTTGATTTGCTCCGGCTTGGCGGTCAGTTCATTCGCAGCCACCAGCTCGGACAGCGCCAGACCCAAGTGAACACGACGCTGCGCCTGAGCTTCAAACATATCCGCCGAGAACGGGATCATCTTCGGATCAATGCCGCGCGCCTTCAGATCAGCCTGTGCGCCTTCGATCAGACGACCCGCTTCGAGCGCTACCAAAGACTTCGGCAGTTCCAGCGGCGTCGCTGCAATGATCGCGCTCATTGCGCTTTCCTTGGCGCGCGACTTCAGACGATGCTTCACTTCGCGCTCAAGGTTGGCGCGCACTTCAGCGCGCATCTTGGCCACATCGCCATCGGCAATACCCAGGCTCTTGGCGAACTCTTCATTGACTTCCGGCAGAAGCGCTGCTGCGACATTCTTCACCGAGATGTCGAAAGAAGCTGTCTTGCCCGCCACATCCTTGCCGTGATAATCGGCCGGGAAGCTGACAGAAACCGCCTTGGTTTCGCCTTCCTTCATGCCGGTAATGCCGGTTTCGAAGTCCGGCAGCATCTGGCCATTGCCCAGCACGAAAGCGTAGTTATCAGCAGTGCCGCCTTGGAAGGCTTCGCCATCAATCGTGCCCTTGAAGTCGATAATCACGCGATCACCGGCCGCAGCGGCGCGCTCGACGCGCTCATAACGAGTACGCTGGCGACGCAAGATATCAACGGTCTTATCGATTTCAGCTTCAGAGACATCGAGCAGGGGCTTTTCCACTTCGACAGCGGAAAGATCGCCAATGCTCACTTCCGGGAATACTTCAAAAACAGCCGAGAATTCGAAGTTGTCGCTATCAGCCTCGCCTTCTTTCGGCTCGAAGCGCGGGTAGCCGGCTACGCGCAACTTTTGCGCTTCCACAGCTTCGCCGAAGCTTTGCTCAACGGTTTCGCCCAGCACTTCTTCCTGAACGCGGAAACCATAGTGCTTAGCCACAATATTCAGCGGCGCCTTGCCCGGACGGAAGCCGTCGATCTTGGCCGACTTGGCCAGGCGCTGCAGACGCGCATCGACCTTCTTGCCGATTTCTTCACGCGGCACCGAGATGGTGAGCCGGCGTTCGAGCTGGCTCAGGGTTTCCAGTTGAGCTTGCATTCCCTGTTTTTCCTATAGGTTGCGGACGATTGAGATCATCCGAGATTCAAAATGGGTGCTGGTGCGAGCGAGGAGACTCGAACTCCTACACCTTGCGGCGCTGGAACCTAAATCCAGTGCGTCTACCAATTCCGCCACGCTCGCAAAACAGGCCATAAAGACGGCCTGCTCCAGACTGAGCCCGCGATTATAGGGGAAAGCCCGTTTGAACACCAAACCCACGACAGATAATCCGCAGCAAGCGCACACGCCTTGGCTCGCCCCTATCGCATCGTTATACTGGCGCAGAGCCGGTTTTTGGCCTTTATTCGGGCAATGAGCGCCACTATTGCGCCATGCCCGCACAACACCAAGCACGACCCAGCAAAAATATATTTTTTAATAATCAAAAAGTTAAACCATTTTCCCCACCCACCTCCCCCAACCGCACCGGGGGAGGCGACATCCAGACTGGTTTTAACCAGCCGGGCATGGCCGACCCCAAAAGGATTTTTCGATGAAAAAAATTGAAGCCATTATCAAGCCATTCAAGCTCGACGAAGTCCGTGAAGCCCTTTCCGATCTCGGTATTTCCGGCCTGACCGTCACCGAAGTCAAAGGTTTTGGTCGCCAAAAAGGCCATACCGAACTGTATCGCGGCGCGGAATACGTGGTTGACTTCCTCCCCAAGGTCAAACTGGAACTCATCATCACCGACGAAATGCTGGAACCGGCCATTGAAGCGATCCAGAAATCGGCCCAAACCGGCAAGATTGGTGATGGCAAGATTTTTGTGATGCCCGTCGAATATGTCGTGCGCACCCGTACCGGCGAAACCAACGACGCCGCCATCTAAGCACCAAAAAAAACAGGATCTTTGCAGATCCTGTTTTTTCATCACCACCGCGCCGGCCGGGCAAACCGACTGGCGTGATGCCATCAGCCACCGAAGAACTCGGCCACCTTATCGAACCAACCCTTGGCTTTCGGGCTGTGCTTGGCCACATCGCCTTTGCTGATTTCCTCGAACTCTTTGAGGATTTCCTTTTGGCGCGCGGTCAGATTGACCGGGGTTTCCAGCACCACATGGCACATCAGGTCGCCCGTGATGCTGCTGCGCACGCCCTTGATGCCCTTGCCGCGCAGACGGAACACCTGACCGGTCTGGGTCTCAGCCGGGATCGACAGGCGCGCCTTGCCATCCAGCGTCGGGATTTCGATTTCGCCGCCCAAAGCCGCCACCGCAATG
>CAXYUI010000251.1:0-3106 GCA_964291975.1 uncultured Formivibrio sp.
ACCCCTTCCGTCCCCTCCCTGAGGGGACACCCCGCTTCGCGGGTGGGGTTTGTCATCAATCTGAGCTTGACACGTCAAGCCAGATACAGCGATTTCGCTATCATCCGCCAAGCCCATTGCGCTGTCTGCGAATGCGCGCACAAACCACGGGCAAGGCAGGCTGTTATAATGCGCGGTTTTCCATATCAACCCGGCGCGGCAGTTCATGAATGTTTTTTACGAAGAAGATGGCGGTTTCAAGGTTGCAAGCATCAAGGAAGAGCAACCCGCTAACCTGATGATCGAAGATGCGCGCGGCAAGCGCGGCAAGATCAAGTCCGCCAACGTGCTGCTGCGCTTCGAGCGCATTGGGTTGGAAGAATTCCTCAAAACAGCGCAAGCCGAATCCGAAGACATCGATATTGATTTTCTGTGGGAATGCTGCGGTCAGGATGAGTTTGGCTTTGACGCCATCGCCGCTGAATATTTCGGCGCGAAACCCACGCCAACCCAACAAGCGGCTGCGGCGATCCGCCTGCATGGCGCGCCAATGTATTTTTACCGCAAGGGCAAAGGCCGCTACAAAGCCGCGCCCGAAGACAATCTGAAAGCCGCCAAGGCAGGCCTTGAGCGCAAACAGCGCGAAGCCGAGCAGATGGCAGCCTGGCAGGCTGAACTTGCTGCGGGCACGCTGCCCGAAGCTTTTGCGCCGCTCACGCAGAAACTGCTGCACCGCCCAGACAAGAACACCATCGAGTGGAAAGCGCTCGCCACGGCCGCCGATGAGCTGCACACCACGCCGCTGCGCCTGATGCATAAAGTCGGCGCGATTCCCGATATCGCCCAGTACCTGCTCGACGGTTTTCTGGCTGAACACTTTCCGCAAGGACGCGGTTTTGGCGATTTGGCGCCAGCTGCCGATGCGGGCGATCTGCCGCTCGCTGATGTTCAAGCATTCAGCATCGACGATACGCAGACCACTGAAATCGACGATGCGCTCAGCTTGAAAAAGCTACCCAACGGCAACTGGCAAGTCGGCATCCACATCGCCGCGCCGACGCTGGGCATTGCAGCAGATACCGATCTGGACAAGCTGATCCTGAACCGGCTTTCCACCGTGTACATGCCGGGCGACAAAATCACCATGCTGCCCGATGAGGTGGTTGCTCGCTTTACCTTGGAAGAAGGCATTCCGCGCCCTTCCGTTTCGATGTATGTCGAAGTCAGCCAAGGCTTTGACATCGTCCGCCGCGAATCCAAAGTCGAACTCGTACACGTCGCCGCCAATCTGCGCCACGACGCGATCGAACCACTCTTTAACGAAAACACCGTCACCGCTCCCGACACCGCCGATTACCCGTGGAAAACCGAGCTGACCTGGTTCTGGCACTTTGCCAATGCGCTCGAAGCGCGACGCGGCAAGGCTGAGGCCAATGGGGCGACCAAGGTCGATTACGGTTTCCGCATCCATGAAGAAAACGGCGGCAAGCGCGTCGAGATCTTCACGCGCAAGCGCGGCTCGCCGATGGATAAACTGGTGGCCGAATTGATGATTCTGGTCAACAGCCAGTGGGGCAAGGATTTGGCCGACGCCAATGTCGCCGCGATCTACCGCGCCCAAGGCGGCGGTCGCGTGCGCATGACCACGCAGCCGAGCCCGCACCAAGGTCTGGGTCTGGAATGCTATGCCTGGTCGTCCTCGCCGTTGCGCCGGGCAGTCGACTTTATCAACCAGCAGCAGATCGTGGCCATGATCGCCGGGCAAAAACCCCGCTTTGCGCGCAACGATGCTGAGCTCTTTTCGATCATCGGTTCTTTCGATTCGGCTTATTCGGCCTATGCCGAATTCCAGGAAAAGATGGAGCGCTACTGGTGCCTGCGCTACATCGAACAAGAAGGCCTGCGCGAGCTTTCCAGCAATGTCATCAAGGAAAATCTGGTGCGCATTGAGGGTATGCCGCTGGTCATTCGCGTCGGCAGCCTGCCGGAATTACCCGCAGGCTCCATGGTCAAATTGCAGGTCATGAATATCGACTATCTCGGACTTGAGCTTGAGTGTCGACTCGCGACAATGTAAGGCTTTGAAAATGCGCAAGAATCATCCGCTTCATCATTATCTTCCGCTCAGTTTCCACAACCGTGAGCAGGTGCGCCAGTTTTCCAAGCCCTGCACACGCTGTGGCAAGATGCTGCACGCCAAAAACATGCACGGCGTGGCTCGCTTAGTCGATGACCATATCGCCATCGCCGCCAAAGCCCATTGCTCGGGTTGCGGTAACCGGTTCCCGGTGATGTGCGTCATCGACAATCAAAAGCGCGTGCGCCGCGTGCTTCTGCCCTACTTCTTCTTCAGCCTGTATTTGCGCTCATTGAAGATGCAGCAAGGCGAAGCCGAGCCTGCGCCCAAGGTCGAAGCCGCGCCTGCCGCGCCGGCGCCGATGCCGACCGATCTGGTGCGCGCCGAAGAAAGCGTGGGTCGTTACCAGGGGCAACCCATCCCGGCCTGGATTCGTTTTGATGGGCGTGAGCTCTTGTTCGACCGGATCAGCTCGGGTGGCCACTTGGCAGCTGGTGAATTCTTGCTGGATGGTCACCTGGTTTACCGGCCAGCCTGACCCGACTTTTTAACGTTGGCTTTTTTGCCGATCACCTTATAATCGCGTCCTTTGATGGACGGCAGGAGAATCGCCATGCAACGCTCGATGCTCAAATCCAAGATCCACCGCGTGACCGCAACCCACGCTGAGCTGAACTACGAAGGATCGTGCGCGATCGATGAAAACCTGCTCGACGCCGCCAATATCCGCGAATACGAAGAAATCCACATCTGGAACGTCAACAACGGTGAGCGCCTGACCACCTACGCCATCAAGGGCGAACGCGGTTCGGGCATCATCTCGCTGAACGGTTCGGCCGCCCGCCGCGCGCAAGTGGGCGACATCCTGATCATCGCCACCTTCAGCCAGTACGACGAAGCCGAGCTGGAACACCACAAGCCATCGCTGGTGTATGTGGATAGCAGCAACAAGATCACGCACACCAAGAACGGCATTCCGGTTCAAGCCAAATAAAACACGATAAAAATCAGCTTTCAGCGCCCATGTTCTGCATGGGCGTCGTTGTATCC
>CAXYUI010000252.1:0-3086 GCA_964291975.1 uncultured Formivibrio sp.
ACTCGTCGAAGATTACGAGCGCGAACACAATATTCCAGCCGTCGAAATCGCTGCAGCACTCGCCAAAATGGCGCGCGGCGGCGTGCCGCTGCTCTTGGAAAAACCCAAGCGCGAAGTCTTTGAAGAACGCGCGCCACGCGAGCGCCCTGAACGCGGCGAGCGTTTTGAGCGCGGCTTTGACCGCAACGAGCGCCCGGACCGTCGTCCGCGCGCCGAGCGCGAAGCCCGCCCGGACTTCCCCAAGAAAGAGCGCGTGTTCCGCGCTCCGGAAGCCGGCATGAAAAGCTACCGGGTCGAAGTGGGTTATGAGCATGGCGTCAAGCCGGGCAATATCGTCGGCGCCGTTGCCAACGAAGCCAATCTTGATTCGAAAAACATCGGCCGTATCGACATCTACGACGATTACACGATTCTGGATCTGCCCGAGTCCCTGCCGGCAGAAACCATCGAGCATCTGAAGACTGTGCGTGTGGCAGGTCAGTCGCTGCGCATTGCGCCCGACTCTGGCGCAGTCGCCGCGCCAGTAGCGGCTCCGGCCAAGCGAGTCAAACCAGCAGAACTCTCATCGGCCGCGGTTGAAGCCGCACTCGAAGCGGTTGAGCCGCCCCGCAAGAAAAAAGATGCGCCCAAAGCTCGCGCCAAGACTCGCACCTATCGGATTGAAGTCGGTCGCAACCAATCGGCGACGCCCTCCAATATCGTCGGCGCGATTGCCAACGAAGCCGGACTCGAAGCGCGCCATATCGGCCAGATCGCCATTTTCGAAAATTACAGTCTGGTCGAGCTGCCCGATGGCATGCCACAGGAAATCCTGAGCCATCTGCAATATGTGCGCGTTGGCGGCCAGCCACTGCACATCAGCGAAGGCGGCGAAATGCCAGCACAAGCGGCAAAGCCGGAACCAGGCAAGAAATCGACCCTTGGCATCAAGCCCGGTGCAGGCAAGAGCTTTAAGGACAAGAAACCTGGCGATAAGCCATTCCGTAAACGTCCCAAAATCTAAAATTTTGCGCTGACGCAACGCCGTCGAGTCCCAACCGGGATCGGCGGCGTTTTTTTGCGTGTTTTCCGGCAATCACCGTGCAGCGGACAAGCGCTTTGCCATTGAGCCCAATCCGGGCTTATCTTTAAGCTCGTTATTTTGGCCACCAGACTCATGACGCGCATCCTCGCGGCAATGCTGACCATTCTGCTTACCGGCTGCTCAGCCTTATTGCCCAGCGCTAGACAAACCACGCGCTCACCTTGGAAAAATTACGAAACGGCGCGAGAAGCGTTTGCCCGAATCGAGCCCGGGACAACCAGCCGCGAGCAACTCTACGCCATGGGATTCAATCCGCAGACCACACCCAATATCACGCTGATGAATTACCTCGATGTCACGCGGCTGTTTATCCCCAACGAATCGATTGCGTTAAGTGATCTGCACCCGGATCTGCAAACCTGCCTGCAAGCCAAGAATCGCTGCCACGGCTATGCGATCCAGACTGGGCATGTTTTTCGTGAACGTTATGGCAATACCTTGCTCGATGTGTTCAATTTCCATCGCAAAACCAAAACCACAGGCTGGCAATTTCAAGGATGGGTGATTCTGAATAACGGACTGGTGGTCTACAAGCTCGAAGGCGGCAAACCCAACATCGAAGAGCTCGAAGACAAGCGCAACCCGCTAGGTCCTCTGCAAGACATTTCACTGCCGACCGATCTATTGGTGAAGTGAAATCTACTCGGTGACCGTCTCGATCCGCGTAAAGCGAGGGCGACAATCGCCATCCACCTTCACCATCTCCACAAACATCGCGTAGGGACGCACCCACCAGCCGCTGGCGTTATAGAGCGGCCGGTAGACCACCATCGGTTCGAGCGTTTCGCTATGCCGCGCCATGCCCAAGACCTCGTATTCGCCACCTTTGTAATGGCGGTAGCATCCGGGCGACAAGGTTGGCAGTGAAGGCAGATCATTCATCAAGGGACTCCGTTTTTTCAATTGCACGGCGGAATGAGCGCACTCAAGGGCGATTCAAACCGCCTCAATAGGCGCGGATCACCGCCAGGAATTCATCGCCGTATTTTTCCAGCTTGCGGTCGCCCACGCCGGAAATGCGGCCAAGTTCGTAATGATCGGCCGGACGATAGCGCACCATTTCCTTGAGCGTGGCGTCGCCAAAGATCACATACGCGGGCACGTCGAGTTCGTCCGCCAGCTTCTTGCGACAGGCGCGCAGCGCTTGCCACAGCGCGCGATCGGCTGGCGAGCCGAATTCCGAATCTTTATCACGGAAGCTGAATTTATCGGTGCGCGCGCGCCGGAACAGCGGCACTTCGCCGCGCAGAATCGGCTTGGCGGCATCGGATAGTTCCAAGCCGCCGTGGCCGCTGGCCGAAACGCGCAGCGCGCCGCGCGCCAGCAAGAGCCGGTAAACCGCGCGCCAGCTCGCCTCATCCGTATCTTTGCCGATGCCAAAAGTGGTGACCTTGTCGTGCATGAATTCGCGCACCTTGGGGGTGAGCTTACCTTGCAATACATCGACCAGATGACCGACGCCAAAGCGGTTGCCAGTCCTGAACACGCACGACAGCGCCTTGCGCGCGGCTTCGGTCATGTCCACCAAGCTGGGCGGATTCAGACAGTTGTCGCAATTGCCGCAAGGCTGCGCTTCCTCGCCGAAATAACCCAAAATGGTCTGCCGGCGACAATCGGTGGTTTCGCACAGGCCGAGCATGGCCTCCAGCTTGCGGCGCTCGACATCTTTTTGCTCGTCGATCGCCGCACCGCCTTCAATCATCTCGGTCAGCAGAATCACATCGTTCAGACCGTAGGCGAGCCAAGCGTTGGCGGGCAGTCCGTCACGACCGGCGCGGCCGGTTTCCTGATAGTAGTTTTCAATGCTTTTGGGCAGATCAAGGTGCGCGACAAAACGCACATCGGGCTTGTCGATGCCCATGCCGAAGGCGATGGTGGCGACCATGACTACGCCTTCTTCGCGCAAAAAAGTGGTCTGATTCTTGGCGCGCGTCGCGGCATCCAGCCCGGCGTGATAGGGCAGCGCCTTGATTTCCTTGCTGCGCAGCCATTCGGCCGTGGC
>CAXYUI010000253.1:0-3084 GCA_964291975.1 uncultured Formivibrio sp.
GAATCAAGAGATCAGGCTGGCGCGAGCCCGCTTCGATCAGGCCGCGCTGCACGGTGTCGGCTTCGAATACCTGCCAGCCTTCATCAGAAAGTGCGCTGCGCACAAAGCGGCGGATTTGCGGTTCGTCCTCAATCAGCAGAATGCTGGCTTTCATGCGGTTTCTCCTTCGATCTGCGGCGGGGTGCCGAGCGGCAGGCGGATCGTCACGACCGCGCCGTCTTCATTGCTGGCGACAATCGTGCCGCCGTGCGCTTCAACAATGGTGCGGGCCACCGCCAAGCCGAGCCCGACGTCGGGGCGCGAAGATTCGTTCCCGCCGCGTACAAACATCTCGAACCCGCGGGCAATGCGATCAGGCGGGAATCCCGAACCGTGATCGCGCACGCAGAGCCAGCCCATGCCGCCTTCGGTCCCGGCGCTGATCTCGATCGGCGATCCGGCCGGGGAATATTTGGCGGCGTTTTCGATCAGGTTGAAAAGCACGCGCTCGAGCAAGAGGGCGTCGAATTCGATCAGCGGCAGATCAGCGGGCAGGCTGATTTTCAGCTCGCGCCCGGCGAGCGTGGGGCGCAGCAGATAGAGGCTGGCGCTGACGACATCTTCAAAGAGTTGCCATTCCTTGCGCAGTTCCACCTTGCCGGATTTGAGTCGCACCATGTCGAGCAGGTTTTCCAGCAGATGGTTCATGCGCAGGGCTTGCGCAGCCAGCCCGGACACGGTTTCCGCCGCATCGGCGGGCAAGTCGCTGCGGCGCGCCAGCGTGTCGGCAAGGCCGTAGAGCGCAGTCAGCGGCGTGCGCAGATCGTGTGAAAGAGAAGACAGAATTGAATTACGCAAGCGTTCGGCGCTGATTTCAACCTGCGTGCGCTGGGCGACTTCAACATAGTGCAAACGCTCGACGGCAATGGCGATCAGCGAAGCGAGCGCATCCAGCGCGGGTTCGGTCTGGTGGCGATTGCGGATATAGAGCACGCCACGCAAGCACATCGGCCCTTTGAGCGGCAGATAGACGCCAACCGCATCCTCGTCACTCATGGCGAGACAAGGCACTTATTGCTTCCTTGGAAGAAGATAGACGCCAACCGCATCCTCGTCACTCATGGCATGAATGCAGACGGCCTCACTGGAAAGGCGCACCATCTCCAAGTAACGCATCAGTTCAGCCGGCGCATCCCCGAACTGGCCTGCAGGATCAAGTAAAAAAATTTCACCACTCAGAGCCTGCTTGCCCAGGTAGGCATCCAGCGCACGATGCACCTGGTTCAGTGTGGCCGCACCGGTCAGTTCACGGCCAATGGCATAGAGCTCACCACTTTCGCGGGCGCGGGCTTCGGCAAGATCGGCATGTTGGCGCAAATTAGCCGTCAGATGGCTGGTAACAAGACCCACCGTGAGCATTACGCCAAAAGTCACCAGATACTGAGGGTCGAATACCGCTAGCGAAAAATACGGCGGGATAAAAAAAACATCGAAACAGGCCACCGCCAGCACCGCAGCCAGCAGCGCAGGGCCACGACCAAGCCGCCAAGCGACAAGTAACACGGTCAGCAGAAAGAGCATCACGCTATTGGCGTGGTCAAAAAGATCGCGAGCGGGCAAAGCCAATAGCGTAGTAAGGCCACAGGCCAGAGCGGCCAACAAGTACGGCAAGGTACGACTTACAGGAAAGAACATGGCAGGCTCGACAAAACCAGATGCACTCAGTTTCGCAGCCTTCCTGCAAAACAAGCATCAAGTTTGCCGGTTCAGCCATAAAAAAGGTGTAAATGCCCGACTGAAGTTTTTGTGAACAGATCAAGAGCAAAAAACTGCCAGCATTGAGATCCGTGGTGCCCAAGCCCAACTGGAGAAAATCAGCCACTGGCAAGCGATTGCGCAATAATATCGCCTTAGCTCAACATCCCAACGACCATGCTTCCCGCCGATTTCGATCCGACCTATTCCCCGCAAGCGCCAGCCTGCCCCGCTTTATGTTTTGCCTTTGCCGGCGACGAGCTGCTGCTGATTGATGGACATTTACCCTCCGAGCTGAGCACCTTGCCCGCGCCGCAAACCGATTGCCGGATTGGCGATTGGCGCGGTCAGCCTTGTCGCCTTATTGGCTGGCTCGAATCGCAAGCCCTGCCTGATGGCTGGCAAAAGCACAATCTGCGCCTGTGTTACGAACTGCTGGGCGCCGAACTGCACGCCATCGCCGTGCGCGCCAAATTGATGTTGAGCTGGGATCGAGAACACCGTTTTTGCGGCGTTTGCGGCACGGCGACCATGCCGATGGAGGAAGAACCGGCGCGCATTTGTCCGGCTTGTCAGCATCGCGCCTATCCACGTCTTTCGCCGGCCGTGATGGTGCTGATCCATCGCGGCGACGAATTACTCCTAGCGCGCTCGCCCCACTTCCGACCCGGCGTTTACAGCGCCTTGGCGGGTTTTGTTGAAGCTGGGGAAAGTCTGGAAAATTGCATCCATCGCGAAGTCATGGAAGAAGTCGGACTGCGCATCACCAACCTGCGCTGGTTCGGCAGCCAGCCCTGGCCGTTTCCCTATTCACTGATGCTGGCTTTTCATGCGGATTATCTGGATGGCGAAATCACGCCACAAGCCGGTGAAATTGAAGATGCGCGCTGGTTCCGCCGCGATGCCCTACCCGAAATGCCGCAACCGGTCAGCATTGCCTACCGCCTGCTGCAATCGGCGCTTCACGCCAAGCCAGCCTGCTAGCGCAGTTCTTTTTCCAGAATCGCCCGGTGTTCGGGGTGGATGTCCAGCAGGCGAAAACCGGTGCGATATTCATTCCTGCCGCCAACCAGCGTCGAGTAAGTCACGGATGCTTGGGCTTCGACATAGCGATGCGTTTTGCGATCGGGCGCAGGAATTTCAAAAATGAGTTTGCAACGGGATTGCAAAGGCAGCGGGTGCGCCAGAAAAATGCCTGCGTTTTGCAGTGTCACTTCGCGCGATCGGCCTTGCAAAGGGCGCGGATTATGCTCCGGGATGATGGCCACACGCCAGACCAGCGCGGGCCGGGATGATGGATCGTACATGATGAGCGGCTTTACAGACCGGTTTGCCGGTGTTGCGAAGCCG
>CAXYUI010000254.1:0-3058 GCA_964291975.1 uncultured Formivibrio sp.
AACCAGAGATTCCCGCTGCGACCCAAATAGGCCAGCGCGGCCGCCAGGGGCGGCAGATTGCAAGGGCCGACAATCAATGCCGAGATCGCGCCCATGGCAAATACCGGGCCGAAATGACCGCCGGGCAGACGGTTTGCCCAAGCGGTGATGCGCGATAGCCAGCTGCTGGGCAGGTGGAAATTGAACATGCCGAACATCGCCAGCGCCATCAGTCCAAAAAACAGCGCGAAGCTGGCGATGACCCAGGGTTGCTGCATCGCCACCGTGAGTAAAGTGCCCGTGGC
This sequence comes from uncultured Formivibrio sp., assembly GCA_964291975.1. Taxonomy (GTDB): domain Bacteria; phylum Pseudomonadota; class Gammaproteobacteria; order Burkholderiales; family Chitinibacteraceae; genus CAXYUI01. Next base: position 285 of record CAXYUI010000254.1, read on the forward strand.
GGCGGCCGCGATTCCGATGGCGGTGTAGCTCAAGGCCAGTCCTTGCACGTAGCAAAAGGTCAGTGCCAGCGCGCGTGCTCGGCTTTGCCCTTGCTGACCCAGAATCAGGCTGGAAACAATGGGAATCAAGGGGTACAAGCAGGCCGTGAAAGACAAACCCAGTCCGGCCAGTAAAAAGAGCGCCAATGTGGCGGCATGGCTTTGCCCGAAATACGCATCAGTGGTGGCTGTGTGCGGAGTGGGAGCCGATTGGGTTGGACTGAAAGACAGAGCGCGCGCAGGCTCGATGGTTCGGTTGAGCGCCAGCGAGAAAGCATCGCTGCGCTGACCGGGCAGAAGGCGGACTTCTTGCTGCGGATAACACAAGCGACCTTCTTCGCAACCTTGAAAACGCAGAGTAATCGCTTGATCGTCAGCCAGCGCTTGCTGGCTTTCCAGCATGATGCTGATGGTCGCCGGATAGACTTCCACGCGGCCGGTTTCCGGCTCGTCTTTGAACATCCCGGCAGGTAACGTGGCGGTGAGCGTTTGCGCCGCTTCAAAGGCAAAGCGGTCACGGTACAGATAGTGGCCAGGCACGATGACAAAGCGCGCTTCGAATCGATTGGGCGCGAGGCGCAGTAGGCTCACTTGGAAAGCTTCTTCTGGGCGCAGGGGGCGGGTTTCGGCCTGCGCAAAAAAGCTCAGCAAAGCCAGCAGCAGAGGGATGAGCCATTTCATTGCGGGATCTCCTGACTTTCTTGGTCGACCCACGTCAGATAGCTAGATAGCCCTGCACAGAGCGGCAATGCGTTAATCTCTGGGACTTGGTAAGGGTGGCGTTCACGTAACCAGTTGCACAGCGCTGGCCAGTTATCGCGCCGGGTTTTGATCTGCAGCGTGATTTCTTGCGCCTGTTCGATCCGGCCTTCCCAGTGATACACCGATTCCACCGGCTGCAAGCTCACGCAGGCCGCCAATCTGGATTCGACCAGTCCGCGAGCCAGGCTTTGTGCGCTGGTTTGATCCGGGCAGTTGCACAGTACCAATACAATTTTTTCAGGAGTCGTCATGCCGTTTCTGTTTCTGTTGGCCTTTCCGGTTGCCGAGTTTATCTTCACTGGCTGGTTGATTGCCAGATTCGGCTGGGGAATGATCGGCTTGTGGTCGTTGTTGGCGTTGGCCATTGGCATGTTGATGCTGCGGCATCATCAAATTGCCATTGCGATGACGATGCTGGGCGATCTGCGCCAAGGGCGGGTAACGGCCGCAACGGTGTTTCGGGTCATCCGCTATTACATTGCGGCTGTACTGTTGATGTTGCCGGGTGTGCTGGGTGATGTGATCGCGGTGCTTTTGTTGCTTTGGCCCATCAAGACGGCGAGTCCGGCGCCGTCGTCACCCGCCGAATCGGGGGTGATTGAAGGCGAATACCGGGAAGTCAAACCCCGTGATGATGACCAGAAACTCATTCCTTAAGCAAAGTTTCTGCTGCGACTGCGCTGTCGATGATATCCACGACCTTGCGGCGTGAAGTCTCTCCACTTTTTAGTTCGATGTCTCGTTGCGGCACGCTGAAGAAATCCGCGAGCCAGGCAATCAGTTTCTGGTTGGCCTTGCCTTCAACCGGGGGCGCGGCCAGACGGATTTTCAGGGCATCGCCGTGTTCCCCGGCCACCTCGGTTTTTTTGGCGCCAGGCTGAATGTGCAGGATTAGGCGTTGCCGCTGCCCTTCTTTCTTCAGCCACTGCATCAGTTCGCAATCTGGATATACGGCAAGATGCGTAGTTCCAGCTCGGCAATGAAGACATTCAACAGTAGTTGCACCAGCAAGAGCAGAATTAGCGGCGAAATATCGACGCCGCCAACAGGCGGAATCATGCGGCGCAGTGGGCGCAAGAAGGATGCGGTTAATTGTTGCAGCGTCGGTTGCAAGTGGCTGTGCGGTGCAATCCAGGACAGCAGGGCGTGAGCAAGCACTGCGGCAAACAGCAGATACAGCGACATTTTGATCACTTCAAGCAGGCTGAATGCGCTAATGGCCAGCAGCGTCATTGGCGAACTGAAAATGATGCTCCATGGCATGATGGCCAATAGCAAAAACTGCATCAGCAGCGCGCAGAGCATTGCCAGAATGAGCGAGGCAGTGTCATACCCGTACACCGCAGGCAAGAGGCGCCGCACTGGCAGAACGATCCAGTTACTGAGCGCGAGTACGAAACGACCTAGTGGCTGTTGCAAGCTGACCTGCGCGGCTTGCAGATAGAAGCGCGCCAGCAGTACCAGGATGAAAAAGTCGGCCAGACTGCGGATCAGGAAACTCAGCGTTTTGGTCAGCAACATAATCAGGACTCACTCTCGCGACCCAGCTCTTCGCCTAGCTCGCGAGAGCGCGCTGCCGCAGCAGCGGCTGCGCCAATGATGGTGGCGCGCAGCTGGCTGTTTTCAAAAGCGTTGATCGCCCGTTCGGTTGTCCCGCCCTTGGAGGTGACTTTGACTCGCAAGGTGGCCGCATCGTCTTCACTGGCGAGCGCCAATTTCACTGAGCCGACAAAGGTCTGATAGGCCAGCTTTTGGGCAATTTCTGGCGCAAAGCCTTGGGCGCGCGCGGCGGCTTGCAGCGCCTCGATGAAGTAGAACACATAGGCGGGGCCGGATCCAGAAATGGCCGTGATGCCATCCATGTCGGCTTCATCGTCGACCCAGACGGACTCGCCGATCCGAGTCAAAATGCGATCGGTGAGCGCGCGATCGCTACTGCTGGTGCCCCCGCTGGCAAAGGCACCGGAGATACA
>CAXYUI010000255.1:0-3026 GCA_964291975.1 uncultured Formivibrio sp.
CCACGATGACGCTCGCGCGCAACTTGCAGCATCGCAGGCGCCAGATCCAGTTCGATCAGCGTTGCCCCGCTAAAACGTGGCAGTAAGAATGAACCGGCATACCCTGTCCCGCAACCGGCATCGAGCATGCGCGCAGGTTCAAGACGAATCGGCTGCAAGCGATCAAACAGGCGATCGGCGATTTCACGTTGCAATACGGCGGCCGCATCGTAGCTTATTGCCGCACGATCAAAAGCCGCCTTGATGGCGGCTTTTTCAGCATGAAAAGCAGACTTTCTCATGCCGCAGACCGATTAAATTTTTGGCGCAAGAATTGGATCGCCACCGGCAGGAAAGACAGCGCAACAATACCGATAGCCATCACTGACAGGTTTTTCTTGATGAATTCAACATTGCCGAACAAATAACCCAGCGTCACCAAACCACAGACCCACAGCACCGTGCCAAAGACACTGAACGACAAAAAGCGCAGGTAATTCATTTTGCCCACGCCCGCCACAAAAGGCGCAAAGGTGCGGATGATGGGCACAAAGCGCGCCATGGTCACGGTCTTGCCGCCATGCTTTTCATAAAACGCATGGGTGCGATCGAGATAATCTCGACGGAAGATTTTGGAATCCGGATTAGAAAACAGCTTTTCGCCCACAAAACGGCCGATCAGATAGTTGGTGGAATCACCCATAATCGCCGCAGCCATCAAGGTGCCAGCCAGCAAATAAGGATCCATGCCGCCGGTGGCCGCCACGGCGCCAGCAATAAACAACAGCGAATCGCCTGGCAAGAACGGCATAACCACCAGCCCGGTTTCACAGAAAATAACCGCAAATAAAATGCCGTAAATCCATGGACCGTATTCGGCCACCAATTGCGCCAGATAAATATCCAGGTGCAGGAAGATATCCACCAGTTGCATGAAAAAATCGATGAAATGAGCAAGCATGGTTCAGTCTCTTTACAAGGCAACGCCGGCCATATAGCCGGCGCGAGGTAGGAATCAATCCAATTTTGGATCTGGCTCAGACCACAATTTCTTCTTTCTCTTCGAGCTGCACCACCATGTTTTCGCGGGTCAGACCAAACAGCAAGAGCAAGGGGCTGGCAACCAGCACCGAGGAATAAATCCCGAACACGATACCGATGGTCAAAGCCAGAGCAAAGTAATACAGGCTAGGCCCACCCAGAATCAGCATCGCCAGCACCATCATTTCGGTGCTGCCGTGGGTAATCACGGTACGGCTGATGGTGGCGGTAATGGCGTTATCAATCACTTCGGGCACGCTCTTGCCGCGCATATCCGGCTTGTGGAAGTTTTCGCGAATCCGGTCAAACACCACCACCGATTCGTTGACCGAATAGCCCAGCACTGCCAGCACCCCCGCGAGCACCGGCAAGGAGAATTCCCACTGGAACAGCGCAAAGCAACCCAGGATGATGATCACGACGTGCATATTGGCAATCACCGCCGAGAGCGCAAAGCGCCATCCAAAACGGATGGCCAGATAGATGATGATGCCCAGACACACAAAAGCCGTAGCGAGCAAACCGTGGGTCACCAGCTCATCGCCGACCGACGGGCCAATGAATTCAACCTTGCGCATTTCTACGCCGGCATCATCTTGCTTGAGCTGAGTCAGCACTTCATTAGAAAGCTGAGCCGAGGTCTTGTCCTTGATGTTCGGGAGACGAATCATCACATCGCGCGTGGCACCCAGCGCCAGCACCTGCGCTTCGCCATACTTCATGCCATCGACGCGGTGACGCACCTTTTCCAGATCCGCCGCCTGCGTATAGCGCACTTCCATCACCGTGCCGCCGGTGAATTCCACGCCGAAATTAATCCCCTTGAACACCAGAAAGGCCACGGCCGCAATAAAAGTCAGCAGCGAGATCAGGGTGGTGATCTTGCCGTAGCTCATGAACGGAATATCGCGTTTTACATGAAAGAGTTCGATCATTTTGTGCTTCTCCGGTAATCAGACCGCAATGCTGGTCAGGCGGCGGCGATAGCCGTAAATCAGGTTGGTAATGCCGCGCGAAACGAATACCGCGCTGTACATCGAGGTCATGATGCCGAAGCAGTGCACCCAGGCAAAGCCGCGCACCGCGCCCGAACCGAAGGCGAGCAGCGCAATACCGGCGATCAGGCTGGTGACGTTTGAATCCAGAATCGTGTGCCAGGCATGCTCGTAGCCGGCGCGGATCGCATCACCGGGCTTCATGCCGTCACGCAATTCTTCGCGAATCCGTTCGTTAATCAGCACGTTCGAGTCGATCGCCATCCCCAAAGTCAGGGCAATGGCCGCAATACCCGGCAGGGTCAGCGTCACTTGCAACAGCGACAGGCAAGCCAGCAAGAACAAGATATTGGCCGACAGCGCCAGCGCCGAAATCACGCCGAACATGCGGTAGTACACGATCATGAACAGCGCCACACCGAGGAAACCGTACAAGGTGGAATGGAAACCCTTGGTGATGTTTTCTGCGCCCAAGCTCGGGCCAATGGCGCGTTCTTCCACGATGGCCATCGGCGCGGCCAGCGCGCCAGCGCTAATCAGCAAGGAAACATCATTGGCTTCTTGCTGGCTCATCGCGCCCGAAATCTGGAACTGGTTACCGAGTTCGCTGCGGATCACCGGCGCAGTAATCACTTCGCCCTTGCCCTGCTCAACCAGCACCATGGCCAGACGCTTGCCGATGTTCTCGCGCGAAAGTGAGCGCATGATCGACTCACCCGAACCGTCGAGCCACAAATCCACCGCCGGCTGGTTGTTTTGATCAAAACGGGCGCGCGCCTTATTGATATTGTCGCCAGTCAGTTCGACATCTTTCTTCAACAGAATCGGCTGACCACCCTTGGCATCGCGCTCATACAGCAACTCCATGCCTTGCGGGATATTGCCGGCGATGGCAGCTTCAAGCTTGCTGCGATCGTCTTCCACCAGACGGACTTCCAAACTGGCGGTACGACCCAGAATATCTTTGGCCTTGGCGGTATCTTGCACGCCCGGCAACTGCACCACGATACG
>CAXYUI010000256.1:0-3010 GCA_964291975.1 uncultured Formivibrio sp.
GGAATGATGGTGATTCGTAAGTTGCTGCGCACGTTTGCGCTGATGCTGCCGGTGGCACTGACTGGATGCGGTGGAGATGATGCGCCCGGTGCGCCGACCGGTTTTACCGTGACAGCGGGTGATTCGCGGGTGCAGATTGAATGGGATTATCTCTCATCCCTCAGTTATGACCTTTGGGTGAAAGAAGGTACGGGGGTGGTAGTGCGCGATCCGAATGCGCTGACCATGCTCAGTGCCATTTCGTCGCCAGCGATTGCCAGTTTTTGGACTCGTACCGTTTCGAATTCGACCAAAACTTACTATCTGGAAAACGACGGCACCACTTATTCCTTTGTGATGAATGCCCGCAATGGCGGCAGTGCGGCTGGTCCAGCCACGCCTTCTCTGACGGCGACGCCGCGTTATGCGGGCGATATATGGACTCAGAAAAATGCAGCAAGTGCTCCTGGTGGCATTGCGGCGACGGTGTCCCTCAAGGGCAGCGCATCCAACGCACATATCATTGCTGCCGATGGTGACAGCAAAACCAACCCGCTGTTTGTCGCAGTGGGCAGTGGCGGCGCGATTTATGTGAGCAAGAACGCCGCAGACTGGATCGCAGCCAGTTCCGCCACCACACAAAATCTCAATGCCGTTACTTACGGTCTAAATTCCAGCAGCGTTTACAACTTTGTGGCGGTGGGTGAGGCCGGAACGATTGTTTATTGCAATTACGACAACGATGACGATGCTGCTTGTCCGAACTGGACGGCCGCGTCTTCGGTGCCCAGTACCGCCACGCTCAATGATGTGGTGGCCGGTGAATCGAAATATGTAGCGGTCGGCAATGATGGTTTGATCCTTACCAGCTCCGATGGCAGTAGCTGGGCACAGCGCGATTCGGGAACAACCCAGCATTTGTATGGCGTGACTTATCACTATGACCAGGTATTGAGCGATGGCTATTTCCTGGCCGTGGGCGCTGCCGGCACGCTGCTGACCAGCACTGATGGCGTGACTTGGACTGCGCGCACCTCTGGAACTAGCCAGAATCTGTATGCCGTGACTTACGGAGTCGATCGTTCGGTGACTGCAAACGATGTGTATTACTACGTCGCAGTGGGCGCGGCAGGTACGGTGATTTCCTCGCAAAGCCCCAGTGGGACTTGGACTGATCAGACGGCATATTCCGGCACAACAGACGATCTCTACACCGTTGCCAAGGGTACGCGCTCGCGCTTTATTGCGGCGGGTGCCAACGGTACCTTGATTTACAGTCTGACGCCGGGCAGCGCTTGGACTCGCGTGAATAGCGGATCGACGGCGCAAATCAACCGGCTGATGTATATCTGGCCGGTGATGTTGCCGAGCTATCTGGCCATCGGTGAAGCTGGCAGCAATTTGCTGTCGAAATGATTTGCCGTTCGTCGGTAGGATTAGATATTTCTAATATGAAGGCTTGATGGCCTGACCAGTTGTTGTTAACCTTCACTTGCCTTTTCAAGCATTCTTGCTCAAGGCAACTCCCAAAAGTCCCTTATGCGCCCAGACCGGAAACGGTCCGGGCGTTTTTTTGCGACAGTTTTACCTTGCGAGCCTTGCGGCCATCAGGTGTGTCTGGATTCTCGGGTAGAATTGCGCGCGTTTCCTGCAACGGCCTGAATTTCCCGCGTGCGTCTTTCCCATATCAAATTGGCTGGCTTCAAATCGTTCGTCGATCCGACGGCGATCCCCGTTCCCGGGCAGCTTGTGGCTGTCTGCGGGCCGAACGGTTGCGGCAAATCGAATGTGATCGACGCCGTGCGCTGGGTGCTGGGCGAATCGTCGGCCAAGCAGTTGCGCGGCGAATCGATGCAGGACGTGATCTTCAACGGTTCGACCACCCGCAAGGCGGTGAGTCGGGCTTCGGTTGAACTCGTGTTCGACAACAGCCTTGGGCTTGCGGCTGGTCAGTGGGCGCAGTACGGCGAAATTTCGATCAAGCGCGTGCTCACGCGCCAGGGCGAATCGTCGTACTACATCAACAATCTGCAAGTGCGCCGACGCGATATCACCGATCTTTTCCTTGGCACCGGCGTGGGCAAGGGTGGTTACGCGATCATCGAGCAGGGCATGATTTCGCGCATCATCGAAGCCAAGCCGGAAGAGCTGCGCCATTTTCTGGAAGAAGCCGCTGGCGTTTCCAAGTACAAGGAACGCCGCCGCGAAACTGAAACACGCCTTTCCGACACCCGCGACAACCTTTCCCGCGTTGACGATATCCGGCAGGAACTCGACGCCCAGCTGGAAAAACTGGCCGCGCAGGCCGAAGTCGCAGCGCAGTACCAGAACCTGAAAGAAACGATTACCGAAAAGCAGAATCTGTTGGCGCTCGCCCGCAAGCTCGAATCCGCGCGGGATGCTGATCAAGTCAGACGCCAGATCGACGCGGCGCAAAACACGCTGGAAGCGCAGATCGCCGAGCTGCGTGCATTGGAAGCCGCGATCGAAACCTTGCGCGAAACTCACTATGCCGCCAGCGATGCCGTTCACGCTGCGCAGGCCGAGCTCTACGACGCGAATGCCGGCGTGGCGCGACTCGAACAGCAGCTTTTGCACCTGCGCCAGACCCGCGAGCGCCTGAATAGCCAGGTCGCCGATACCAAGAGCGAACTTGCGCGCATGCAGGGTAGTCACGGCGAAACGCTTTCTGAGCAGGAATCCTGGCAGGCTCGGTTGGAAGAGGCGCAATTTGCCAGCGAAGAAACGACGCTGGCGCTGGAGGAAGAAAACCTGCGCCTGCCTGAACTCGAAGAAGACTTCCGTGCTGCGGACTTGGCTTTCCAGACCGCGCGCGACCGGCTGACTCACAGCCGCAGCGCGGCGCAGTTGGCGCAGCAGCAATTGCAACATCACGAGCGCACGCTCGCCTCGCTCAAATTGCGCCATGAACGACTGCTTGCTGATCAGTCGCGTCTGGCCGATGACGGGCAAGATCCAGAACTAGAGACGCTGACGCTAGCCCGCGAGGAAGTTGTGCTCGCTGCAGAAG
>CAXYUI010000257.1:0-3001 GCA_964291975.1 uncultured Formivibrio sp.
TCGGTGCGAATGGCCTGGTTGGCGCCGGCGACGGCATGGCCGGCCATCTCAAGATTCCCGATCGCGTCACCATTCTGGGCGGCAGCGATGTGTCATCCAGCATCGAAGAGGCCGGCGTGTACGGCGGCCCGAACAGTATTCAGCCTCATCAGACTTGGTTGCGCAATGCAGTGCATCTGCGCAAGCTCGATGAGATCGTCAAGCGCGTTCGCGCTTTGGAAAAACGGCTGCCGTCTGCTGACGCGCAAGCCGAGTAAGGGAGATTGAGAAATGCAAAGTATGGACATTCTGGCGATTCTGGAACGTTTGCCGCACCGTTACCCGTTCCTGCTGATCGACCGTGTGACCGAACTGGAAGCCGGCAAGCGTATCGTCGGTTACAAGAACGTGACCATGAACGAGCCGTTCTTCCAGGGGCATTTCCCCAAGTATCCGGTGATGCCGGGTGTACTGATTCTGGAAGCCATGGCGCAAGCGGCTGGCATTCTGACTTTCAAAAGCGTGGCGGAAGCGCCGTCGGACAACACCATCCTCTTTTATGCCGGCATCGACAATGCGCGCTTCAAGCGTCAGGTGATTCCGGGCGACAAGCTCACTCTGGTTGCCGAGATTACTGCTTCCAAGCGCGGCATCTGGAAATACAAGGCGCAGGCGCTGGTGGATGGCGAAGTGGCTTGTGAAGCCGATCTGATGTGCGCCCAGCGCGAAGTCGACCGTACTGTCTGAGGTATTCAATGGCTCAAATCCACCCATCCGCAATTGTCCATCCCAAGGCTGAACTGGCTGCCGACGTCGAAGTCGGCCCGTTTTCGATCATTGGTGAGAACGTCAAGATCGGCGCCGGCACGGTCGTAGGGCCGCATGTCACCGTCGAAGGCGTGACCACCATTGGCGAGAACAATCGCTTTCATGCCGGCGCGCACATCGGTTGCCAGCCGCAGGACAAAAAGTATCGCAACGAACCTACGCAACTGGTTATGGGCAACGGCAATACCGTGTTCCAGCATGTGACGATTTCGACCGGCACCGTGCAGGATCAGGGCATTACGCGCATGGGCGATGACAATTGGCTGATGGCGTATGCGCACATCGGTCACGATTGCGTGATCGGCAGCCACACGATTTTTGCCAATAGCGCCACGATGGCAGGTCATGTCACGGTCGGCGATTACGCGATTTTGGGTGGGCTTTCGGCCGTGCATCAATTCTGCGTGATCGGCGCGCATTGCATGGCAGGCGGTGGTTCGATCATCGTGCAGGATCTGCCGCCTTTTGTGATTTGCGAAGGCAATCGCGCTTCGGCGCGCGGTTTCAATGCCGAGGGCATGAAGCGGCGTGGCTACACGGCTGAGCAGATTGCTGCGGTGAAACGCGCCTACAAAACACTGTACCGCGATGGTCTGAGCTACGAAGAGGCGTGCGCGCAAATCCGTGCTGCGGCCGAATCCGAGCCGGCACTTCAGGTGTTTGTGGACTTCTTCGCGCAATCTACGCGCGGCATCATGCGCTGAGGCAGCATGACAGAAAAGCTGTTTGGACCGGGAACCGGTCTGAAAATTGCCATTGTCGCCGGCGAAGCATCCGGCGATCAGTTGGGTGTGGCCTTGATCGAGGCGCACAAAGCCCGTTTTCCGGATGCGCGATTTGCCGGGATCGCCGGGCCGCGCATGATATCGGCGGGCGCGACCACCATTGAGCCCATGGAAACCTTGGCGGTTGGTGGCATTGTCGAAGTGCTGCGGCATCTGCCCGCGCTTTTGCGTCTGCGCAAACGACTGCTTACGGCCTGCTTGGAAGATCGTCCGGATATTTTTATCGGCATTGATGCGCCTGATTTCAATCTGGGGGTCGAGCGCAAGCTTAAAAAGGCCGGTATTCCAACGGTGCATTATGTCGGTCCGTCAATCTGGGCTTGGCGACCCAAGCGCATCAACAAGATTCGCGCCGCGGTCAGCCATATGCTCTTGTTGTTTCCGTTCGAGCCGCCGTATTACCAGCGCGCTGGCGTGCCGGCGACCTATGTTGGCCATCCTTTGGCTGATCAGTTTTCCCTGCATCCAGACCAAGCCGCCGTGCGCGAAATGTTGGATATCCCTGCCGCGCGCAAACAGGTGATCGCCATGCTGCCGGGCAGTCGCCAGCGTGAGCTGCGCGCGTTGGCGCCGTTGTTTGTTGAAACGGCAAAGAAGCTTGCCGAGCGCTACCCGGATGCCATTTTTCTGGTGCCTTTTATTTCGCGTGAAACACGCCAGATTTTCGAAACCGAAGTCTGGAAACAGGGCGCGCAGCACTTGGCGTGGCGGCTGATGTTTGGTCATTCGCATGGGGCGATGATCGCGGCCGATACGATTGTGCTGGCATCGGGTACGGCTGCTTTGGAAGCCATGCTGGCCAAGCAGCCAGTGGTGGTGACCTATCGCTTGTCGAAATTGACATACTGGCTGGTGAAGCGCAAATACCTGCTGCCCTATGTCAGCTTGCCCAATATTGTCGCCGGGCGTTTTTTAGCGCCGGAGTTGCTGCAAGAGGCGGCGACTGCTGACAATTTGGTTCAAGTTGTGGCGAACTATCTGGATGATCGCAAATTGAGCGCAGCACTCTCCGATGAATTTGTGCGGGTGCATGAAACCCTGCGTTGCAACGCGGCTGAACGCGCCGCCGAAGCGGTCGCTGGTGTATTGGGACGGGTATGAAGCTGATCTGTGGTGTGGACGAGGCCGGACGGGGACCGTTGTCGGGTTCGGTTTTTGCTGCTGCGGTGATTCTGCCTGCAGGGCATGGCATCGTCGGCCTGGATGACTCAAAAAAACTCAGCGCGGCTCGACGCGAAAAGCTGTTTGTCGAAATCCAGGCGCAAGCGCTGGCTTGGGCGGTGGCGAGTGCATCGGTAGCGGAAATCGATCAGCTCAATATTCTGCAAGCCACCATGCTGGCGATGCAGCGCGCGATCGCGGGATTGGCTGTTGTGCCGCACGAGGCGCTGATTGACGGCGACCGTACC
>CAXYUI010000258.1:0-2998 GCA_964291975.1 uncultured Formivibrio sp.
GCAATTCATCGGCGCGCAGGGTTTCGAACAACGTCAGCACATAGCGGCCACAAGTCGTCGTCGCAAAGTAATTGGTATTGGTAATGCCGGCGGCGATGCCTTGCAACTCAAGCAAAGTGCCAAGCTGGCGGGCATCCAAGAGGGGTTGCAGATCAGCAGGTGAAACGGGGGTAAAGACAGACATGGCAGGCACACAGGAAATGAGGCGCGCAGTGTAACGCCGCGCGCCCAACCATCACCACTCGAACAACACCCACTGCGGCACGCTGATGCGCGGGCCGATGGCCTCGTCGTGCCGGATAAAAGCGCCGCGCCCCTGCTCATCGATCAGGTAATACGGTTTGCCGACCTTGGGCGTGACCTTGATCATGTAGAGCTTGCCGCGCAGGCGGTATTCGGCGTGTACGGCGTCGGCCTTTTCGATGATGCGAATTTCCGGCTCTTCAGCCGTTTGCTCGATGGCAGGCGGCAAGCGCGGTGGCGGCGGCAGATCGGCCGGGATTTCGGCGTGCAGCCCGCCCGCCCATAAAAACAGAAAAGCCAGATAGCGTCGCATGATGCCTCCTTACAAGCTGAACTGCATTTCGATCTCTTGCGGCGAAAGCTCGAAACCACGCGATTCGTAGAAATCAAAAATGGCATCCACTACGGCTTGCGGCTCGTCGATCACCTGAATCAAATCCAGATCCTCGACGCTAATCACTTTTTCCTCGACCAGCCGGGTGGTAATCCAGTCCACCAAACCTTGCCAGAATTGGCTGCCCACCAAAATGATCGGAATCTTGCGCGATTTGCCGGTCTGGATCAGTGTCAGCGCTTCGAAAAACTCATCCAGCGTGCCAAAGCCGCCCGGCATCACCACATAGGCCGTCGCGTGCTTTACAAACATCACCTTGCGCGCAAAAAAGTGGCGAAAAGTCTGCGAAATATCTTGATAAGGATTACCGGACTGCTCGTGCGGCAGCTGGATATTCAAGCCCACCGAAGGCGCTTTGCCGTAAAAAGCGCCCTTATTGGCCGCTTCCATGATGCCCGGGCCGCCGCCCGAGATCACCGCGAAACCGCTGTCCGACAACAGGCGGGCAATTTCTTCAGTGAGCTTGTAATATGCGTGCTCGCGCGGCGTGCGCGCCGAGCCAAAGATGGATACAGCCGGCTGAATCGGCTGCAAACGCTCGGTCGCTTCGACAAATTCGGCCATGATGCCGAACACGCGCCACGCTTCGCGCGCCTGAAAACTTTCGCCGTCGACCGGCCCGATCTGGGTAGGGATTTTGTCCTTGATGCTCATGGCGGGATTTCCGTTTTTTTCCGGCTGACGCCGGATATTTTTGAATGTCACAGCTCGACGAGCTGCGTCCTCCGTCCAACCAATATAGAAAAGGGCGTTGCCACATGGCGACCTTGCTGCTCATCGACGGTTCGTCGTATCTCTACCGCGCCTTCCACGCGATCCAAAATCTTTCTGCCCCGGATGGCACGCCGACCAACGCGCTGTACGGCTTTGTGAACATGCTCAAAAGCCTGCGCGAGAAAACGCCCGCTGACTATATTGCCTGCGTTTTCGACGCCAAGGGCAAGACTTTTCGCGACGATCTCTATCCCGAATACAAGGCGCAGCGCCCGCCGATGCCCGATGAATTGCGCGTGCAGATCGAGCCGATCCATGCCGCCGTGCGTGCTTTTGGTGTGCCGATTTTAATGGTGGATGGCGTCGAGGCCGATGACGTGATTGGCACGCTGGCTCGCCAAGCCTCGCAAGCCGGCATCGAAACCATCATGTCGACCGGCGACAAGGATATGGCTCAGTTGGTCGATCAGCACGTGCGCATTGAAAATTCAATGTCGGGCGAAGTGCTCGACGAAGCCGGGGTGCTGGCCAAATTTGGCGTGCGCGCCGACCAGATCATCGACTACCTGACCCTGATCGGCGATACCGTCGACAACGTGCCGGGCGTGCCCAAGTGCGGCCCCAAAACCGCGCAGAAATGGCTGACCGAATACGAGACACTCGACGCGCTCGTCGCCAACGCCGACAGCATCAAGGGCGTGGTCGGCCAGAATCTGCGCGACACGCTCGCGTGGCTGCCAATGGGTCGGCAACTGGTCACGATCAAGTGCGACGTCGATTTGACGACTGAATTGCCCGCCGGCATCGAGAGCCTGAAACCCGGCAACGCTGACTGGGTTCAGCTGCACGCGCTGTTCAAGCGCTACAACTTCCGCAGCTGGACGCGCGAAGCCGAGGCCAAGCTCAACACCGCGCCGGTCACCGATGATCTGTTTGCCGCCGCGCCAGCGCCGACCAAGACAGCCGAGGAAGAAGCCGCGCCGCTACCAGCGCCGGTCGAGCGCCATTACGAAGCCATCCTGACCGAAGCCCAACTCGATGCCTGGCTCGCCAGGCTGATGCAGGCCGAGCGCGTTGCGGTCGATACCGAGACCACCAGCCTCGATCCGCTCACCGCCAAGATCGTCGGCATGTCGTTCTCGTGCGAGCCCGGTATCGCAGCGTATCTGCCACTCGCGCATCGCGGCCCGGACGCGCCCGAGCAAGTCCCGTTCGAGCTTGCGCTGGCCAAACTCAAACCCTGGCTCGAATCCGGCGCTCATGCCAAGGTCGGCCAGAACCTCAAATACGACCAGCATGTGTTTGCCAACCACGGGATCCAGCTCGCCGGCATCGCGGATGACACCATGCTGATGTCCTACGTGCTCGCCAGCCACGAACGCCACAATATGGACGATATGGCCGAGCGCGAACTCGGCGAGACGACGATTCATTACGAGGAAGTCTGCGGCAAGGGCGCCAAAGCGATCGGCTTCGATGAAGTCGCAATCGATACCGCGACCGCTTACGCCGCCGAAGATGCCGACATCACTTTCCGCCTGCGCGAAGCGTTGGCAGGCAGGCTGGCCAAAGAGCCGGAACTGACCAAGGTGTATCGCGACATCGAATTGCCGGTCCGTCAGGTGCTCTTCGAGATGGAACGCACCG